>JBPCNZ010000144.1:0-37516 GCA_051000755.1 Acidimicrobiales bacterium
GTTCTGCGCTCGGCGTCTCCAGGCGCCTCCAGGCGGACTGGGCGGCGATCACGACGATCGGGACGAGGGCGAGGGCGACGAGGGCCGGGGAGACGACAATGGCCGTCACCAGGGCCACGGTCCAGACCAGGCCTAGTCGGACAACTGGGGGACGGCGCTTCGCTCTCGGGCCATGGGCCGGGCCGGAGGAGGTTCGGGGGCCGGGCTGGCGCTGGGAGCCGGGCTGGCGCTGGGGGCCGGGTTGAGAGCCGGGCTGGCGTTGAGAGCCGGGCTGGCGTTGAGAGCCGCGGCGGGACCGGGTGCGGGCGGGCGGCGTCCCCGGCGGCGGGCTTCCTCGTCGGGCCGAACTCCCTCGGCGGGCCGGGTCTCCGTGCTCGGCGGGGCTTCTGTGCTCGGCGGGGCCTCTGTGCTCGGCGGGGCTCCCTTGCCGGGCCGGGCTCCCGGCGGGGCTCCCGGGAACGGCGGGACCATCGTCGTGGAGATCGATCACCGCTGCCAGGGGCGCCTCGATCGGCCCCGTTGGGTCCAGCTCATCCGCGGGCACGACCTCTGTCGGGCCCGTCGGGTCAATCACCACCTCGTCATCGAGCATTCCGGCCTCTTCGGCGATGCCGGCCCCTTCGAGGGGGGCCGCCTCGACCATGGTGCGCGGCCCGGGGCGACGCCGGTGGGGCGGTCGCTCGGGGTCCGGGTACGGGTCGTCGGGGCGCCCCCGGGCCAGGGCCATGTCGGTCACGCCATCCCCCCGGAGACGGGCGGCAGGATGGCTACCTCGTCCCCGTCGACGAGAACCCTGGCGCCGTCGGCCGGTTCACCATTGACCCACACCCGGCTGATGGCAGCGACCTGGGCCCAGGCCGAGCCGAAGCGGGCGGCGGCGTCATCGAGCACCTGTCCGACCGTGGCGGCACGAACCGATGCCCTTGCGGTCCCTGCCTCATGGCGAGCGGCGGCAAAGAGGCGCAGCGTCACGTCGGCCCCGCCAACTGCCGAATCGGTGTCGATTCTCTTCAGCGCGTGCGCGTCCATATCCCTCCTCTCCGACGACCAAGGATACCCGCGACCCCCCGGTGTCGTCTTCGGGGGCGCTTCCCGGCCGGTCCGACGTAACATCGTCGACCGGACATGGCCCGAATCCTGCTCGTGCGTCACGCTCAATCGGAGTGGAATGCCCTCGGCCGATGGCAAGGCTGGGCCGACCCGCCTCTCTCCCCTCTGGGGAGGAACCAGGCCGAACAGGCCGGCCGGCACCTCCGGGCCCGTCAAATCGACGTCCGGGGGGGCGACGACGACCGCCGTGGGGGCGGCGGGCTCCGGGGAGCCGACGACGTCGAGTCGGACGGCGGCCTCGGGGTGAGCAGCCGCCTCCTTGTCGTCAGCTCCGACCTCCAGCGGGCATCGACGACCGCCGGCATCGTCGCTGCCACCGCACTCCCCGGGGTCCGGCCCGAGACCGACCCGGACTGGCGGGAGTACCGCGTCGGAGCGTGGAGCGGCATGACGAGACCAGAGATCGAGCAGCGCTGGCCTGGCGATCTGGACCGCTGGGACCGCGGCGAGCTGCTGGCCCCACCTGATGGCGAACACCGCAGCCACTTCGAGTCCCGGCTGGTCAGGGCTCTCGACCGGGTGGCGGCGCACGCGGGCAAAACGGGAACGGCGCTGGTGGTCACCCACGGTGGGGCCATTCGTTCCCTGAGCCGTCGGTTCCGGGCCCCGGTGAACCACGTCGGCAACCTGGCCGGGGTGCTTGTCGAGGGCTCAGGCGGACGCTTCCGACAGGTCGGCACCCTCGATCTTCTGGACGAGCTTCCGGACGAGCGAAAGGAGCCCCAGCCCGCCCCCGACTGAGCGCCGCGACTTCCATCGGGTCGGCGGGTCGATCGTCCGCTACGTTCCGAACGTGCAGGTTGAAGTGGTTCGCAGCGCCAAGAGAAAGAAGACCGTTTCGGCCCGGGAGCTCGGCGGCGTGCTGCGGGTGTCCATTCCAGCCACCATGACCAAGGCCGAGGAGCGCCATTGGGTCGCGGAGATGATCCGCCGCACGGACCGCCGTCGGTCGGCCGGGTCCATCGACCTCGCCGCTCGAGCCCGGTTGCTGGCCGAGCGCTACGACCTGACACCTCCCCGGTCCATCCGGTGGTCGGAGAACCAGCAGTGGCGCTGGGGTAGTTGCACCCCCGCTGACGGCTCGGTCCGGATCTCCTCCCGGCTGGTCGGAGAACCAGGGTGGGTGCTCGATTACGTCATCATCCACGAACTGGCCCATCTCAACATCGCTGGTCACAATGCCCGCTTCTGGGCCATGGTCCGGCGATACCCACGATCCGAGCTGGCCCGGGGCTTTCTGATGGCCCGCAGCCTGAGGGGTGCGGATGACGATCCGGCCGTCTCCGGCTCCGAAGGGCACAAGGGTCTCGACTCGTGGTTCGATGACGCGCCGACGCCGGAAACCACGGCGGCGAGGCCCACGCCGGTAACGATGTCTTCGCCCGATCTGTCAGATCGGAGATGGTGACCACCGGACCCGGGCCCTCCTCTAGCGCGCCCTGGGTTGCGCTGCGAGCCGGCGTCCGCGGCTCCGCTTCGGCCCGAGTCGACTTCCTGGCCGCCACCGGCCGGCGGGTGGTTCTCGTGCACATCGACCCGGCCACCCGGCGCGGGGCCCTCACCGCCACCGACAGCGCCACCTTGGCGAGTGGTGCCCGGCTGGCCTCAGCGCAACGCCTCCCCCTCGTCGTGCGGCTCGACACCTCGGGGGCCGACATCGACGGGGGCATGTCCTCCCTGCACGGCTGGGGCGAGGCCGCCCGAGCCCTGGCGGGCTGCTCAGGCGTGGTCCCGGTGATCCTGGTGGTGTCGGGTCTGGCCGTGTCGGGACCGGCCCTGATGCTGGGCATGGCCGATCTGGTCGTGATGACTCCCGAAGCAGTGGCCTATGTATCCGGCCCAGCGTCCGTCGCCGCCCTCACCGGGCTCCGTCTCGATCCTGAGCAGCTCGGCGGTCAGGGCGTGCATGCCCGAACGACCGGCGTGGCCGCCCTGCTCGCCACCGACATCGAGGACGCCCTCGATCTGGTAGCCGACGTGCTCGACTTCCTCCCTGACCATGTGGACCAACTCCCGCCGTCGCGACCCACCCGCGACGACGCCGACCGGCCGACGCCGGAGCTGCGCCGTCTCCTCCCCACCCACCCGAGCGGGAGCTACGACGTCCGCGTCGCCGTGGTCGCCATCGGCGACGACGGCATCTTCCTCGAGCTCCGGGAGCGGTGGGCGCCTCAGCTGGTGACGGGCCTGATCAGGGTGGACGGGCAGCCGGTCGGTGTGGTCGCCAACCAGCCCCAGTCCATGGCTGGGACCCTCGACATCGCCGCGTCTCAGAAGGGCGCCCGGTTCGTCTCCTTCTGTGACACATTCAATGTGCCCGTCCTCACCTTGGTCGACACACCCGGGTTCATGCCGGGCAAGGATCTCGAATGGAGGGGCATGATCCGTCATGGCGCCCAACTGGTGTTCGCCTATGCCGAGGCGACCGTCGCTCGCGTTTGCCTCATCATGCGCAAAGCCTTCGGCGGTGCGTACATCGTCATGGACTCCAAGCTGATGGGCAATGACCTCTGCCTGGCCTGGCCGAGCGCCCAGGTGGCCGTCATGGGGGCACAGGGGGCGGTTCAGATCCTGCACCGGCGGGAGGACGCCGAGACCCAGGCCCAGCTCATCGAGGAGTACCAGGAACGGTTGCTCAACCCCTATGTGGCAGCCGAGCGCGGCTACGTGGATCAGATCGTGGACCCCGCCGAAACCCGCGCCGTGGTGGCCCGGGCCTTCGCCATGCTGGCCAACAAGGCAGAGCGGATCCCCGCCCGCAAACACGCCAACGGTCCTCTCTGATCCTGGCGCCACCGAACCTGGCCAGGCGGGGGCCCCGGGGGACGGCGGGCCGCCGGGGGGCGGCCGGCCGGGGTGGCGACGGTCAGGACGCCGGCGGTGGCGGGCGGGTGGTTGCGGGGCCGCCGTGCGCCGGGCAACGGCGAGCTGCCGGGAACGCCACCACGACCCTGGGATCAAGCTCGGTCCCGCATGCCTCACAGGTACCGTATGTGCCTTCGTCCAAGCGTCGGAGAGCCACATCGACGTCGCCCAGGTCCCAAGCCAGAGCGTCGAGATCCGGGGCTTGGTGGGGCGCAGCCGGCTCCCGTGATCCTGTTGGCGGCGGCGGGGTGGTGGCCAGCGGGTCGGCCGACGGCCGCGGGGTGGCCGCCGGCGGGTCGGCCGACGGCGGAGAGGCCGCCGGCGGAACGGACGAGGGCTCGGCGCTCACCGGGCCGACCCTACCGGCACGATAGAGCCGGTGGAGGCTCCGGGGCCATGCTCGGACCGGCGAGTAAAGCCACGAGGGTCCTGGTCATCACCCCCGCTCGCCCCCATGAACCGAATGTGTCGGTCCTGGTCGACTTCAGAACCGAAGGTTCCGTGTGGCGACACATTGGGTTCACGATTGAGACGCGCCCGATACGAACGGGTCACGCCGGAGCCAGCCTGCCGACACCGGCTGGTTGATTGGCAATGAGGGTGTCGTTCGTGGGCCGCCGGGGGCTCGAACCCCGAACTCGATGCTTAAAAGGCACCTACTCTGCCAGTTGAGTTAGCGGCCCGTTGGGCGAGGTTACCGATTCTGACGGCCGCCGCCCGCCGTGGGCCGGACAGGCGCCCGCCGTGACCGGACAGGTAACCGCCGTGGCCGGACAGGTAACCGCCGTCGGGCGAGCAGGCAACCGCCATGGGCGGGCAGGGCGCCGGCGGGCCCTGGGCGGATCCGGGGCAGCGCCGCCCGGGCGCGGTACGGGCCGGCATTCCCGGCACCCACGCCGGCCGTCCTACGTCGATGCGGGTGTCGACCCCGGACCCCACAGGAAACCGGCAATGAGGCTCTGGGCGGCGGGTGTGGCAACGCCGCCGACTGGCCAGCGGTGCGAACCCCCCCGATAGAGGTCGTACTGGACCTTCCCGTGTCCGGCGCAGTTGGACCACAACGTCGACGTCACCAGGCCCCTGGGTTCCGAGGACGCGGCCAGGGAGCAGCCATCGAGTTGGCGCCAGGCGTCGACCGTCTGGCCGACCGTCGGCTCGAGATACCCCTGCATGGACTTCTTCGCGCCGGTTGTGGCGATGGTAAGCAACGGGTCCGCGGTGGAGTCGACCAGAACGGTTGGCAAGGGGACGGTCCGAGCACAGGGTGCAGCCGGCACGGCCTCGACCGCGGCCAGCCCAGAGAACAGTCCAGGGTCGGCGCAGGCCATGCGCATGGCCATGCGGCCGCCGTTGCTGTAGCCCACCATGTACACGTGGCGGGAGGATGCATCAGGCTGGCTGGCCAGGACTTGACTGACGACGCTGGTCAGGAAGACCGTGTCGTCCACACCTTGACGGTGGGCAATACCGCAGCATCCGCCTGCGTTCCAGCTGCGGTCCCAACCGGCGGGGAACACCGTGATGGCCCGACCGACGACGGGGAGGAGGTGACTGATGCGCTCCATGGCCGCAGGGGTGAGGCCCCGACCGTGCAGGACCATCACCACTGGCAGGGATGCGCCCCTCTGCACCGGGGGACGGACCATCAGGTACGAGCGGGCCAGGCCCCCGGAGGCGAGATCGTGGGTCGTAGCCGTCCAACCGGCGGGAACCTCCGTCAGAGCGTACGGGTCGAGGCCACGGGGGTAACCTGGAGGGGGAGCATCCGGGTCGTCGGCTGGTGGCGGTGGCTTTGATGGTGTCGCGCCGAGGAGGGACCCGGGAACCGTAGCCGTGGCCACCGGCGCGACCACGGGTCGACGGGAGAAGGCAGGATCAGTGGCAGGCACCGCCACCCCGGTATCGGAGGCGACCGCTGACCTGGGCCGCGACAAGGGGCGATGGACGAGCGTGCCGACGAGAGCAACCACGACGAGGGCGGTGACGGACAGCGAGGCGACAAGGGTCCGGCGGGCCAAACGGCGGGCCAAACGGCGGCGGGCGCGCGCCTCAGCCATCACCGCCGATCGCCCACCTTCACCGTCCTTTTCTTGATCATCCATGCGGGACTCCACCAGCTGCGGCGCCCTCCGTGGGGGCTGGTCCGTTGCTCGTGACTGTAAGAGCAATCGGCGATCGAGTGGTGTCAGTCAGAGCGGCAAAAGAGGACCGCGCCGGCGCCTCAAGGGGCGATCTCCCCCATCGGAGGAGCTTCCCCGGGAGCCTTCAACCTCATCCGGCGACGGCGGCGGCTACCTCCAAGGCAATCCATTGGCCGTTGCCCAGGTGGGGAGGAACGTCGCTCGGCCCGATCGTTCCCTCTTCGGCCAGCACCCCCATCGCGCTCCTGAGGACCAGCCCGTGGGACACCACCACCACCGTGGCCGACCCCGGCGCGACATCGACGATCCGGTGGAGGGAGGCTGCGGCCCGCGTCCCTGCTCGCGCCTCGGTCTCCCCGCCGCCGCGGGGAGGATCCCCTCCCTCGCTCCAGAGGCGATACTCCTCGGGAAACCGCTCGGCTGCCTGATGCTGGTACAGCCCCTCCCATCCCCCGAGGTCGATCTCCCGGAGGTCGCTGTCGAACACGATCTCCAGCCCGCAGGCCCGGGACAGCACCGTGGCGGTCTGACGGGCCCGGAGAAGGTCGCTGCTGACCAGCACATCTGGGCGCAGACCGGTGACCTCGGTAGCCAGCCGGGCGGCCTGGGCCCATCCGGTCGCGTCCAGAGGAGGGTCGGCCTGTCCCTGGAACCGCCCCTCGGCGTTCCAAGCCGTCTGACCGTGCCGGGCCAGAACGAGCCGGCGACCCTCGCCGAGCCCGGGGCCCGCACCCGACTCCGCCCCACCGCCGGGCCTATCGCTCGGGCCGGGACCGCCAACAACGCCCATCGGCCGCTCAGGCCCCGAGTGAGCGGAACCAGGCCCAGGCGACGCCTTCACCGGATGGCGAGAGCGCGCTTCCTGCCGGCCAGCCGTGCGTCCCGCCGGCGAACACAGCCTGGCCGACCCGTTCGTTGCCGATGCAGTGCACCCAACTGGAGAGCGTCACCTGCCCGACCGTGGTGACGACCGGCGTGGTGGCACAGCCGTCGGCGGCCCGATAGCTGTCCACCTCGGCCCGGAACGAGAGCGGAACGAAACCATCCGGTTGCGGCGGTGGGGCGACTGCCGTAGGCGGGATCTCTGTGTCCAGGGCGCCGCCCATGATCAGCATCTGGGACGGCGCCCGGTTGGGGCAGGCCGCAGAGTCGGTAGCGCCGTAGACGGCCACACCGGCGAAGTCCCCGGCGTCCTCGCAGGCCATCCGGAGGGCCAGCTTGCCGCCGTTGGAGTAACCAACCAGGTACGCCTGGCCCTGGGAGGAGTCGGGCTGGGTGGCCTTGACGTGAGCCAGGACGGCTTTCACGAAACCAACGTCGTCGATGTTGGCCGTCTGGGCCGGACCGCAGCACCCACCTGAGTTCCAGGATTCCTGGACCCCGGCGGGGTACACGAGGATCGAGGGCTTGACCACTGAGGTGAAGTTGGTCCGCTGCTGCTCGAACGCAGGGGTGACGTCACGGCCATGGAGGACCACGATGACCGGGAGCTTGGTGGGCGACGACCTCGTGGACGGCCGGGACATCACATAGCTTCGGCTGATGCCACCGTAGGACATCGGCTGGGTGGTGTTGACGTAGGTCACGCTGTGGCCCGAACTGGGCGCGGCGCTGAGGTTCGGGTCGGGCGCCGTGGTCGCCGTGGTGGCCTTCCCTGCCGGCTTGGCATGGACGTGGGAGATTCCGACCAGGGCCAGGGCCACCACGATCCCGACGGCGAGAACGGAAAGGCCGCCGACCGAGACGGCCTTCATGACTGATCGCTGTCTTCCAGAGGTTAAGGGGTGTCTTGCGCCGCTCACGTCAGTACATCATCCGGGGATCCCGGTAGTGCTTGAACTCGATGAGGTTGCCGGACGGATCAGCGAGGACAAAGGTGAGGTGCTCCTCCACGAGATCCTTGAAGCGTGGTTGGCACGGAGCAAAGATCTCCAGCTGACGGGTCTCGGCGAGGAACACCAGAGCGTCGAAGTCCTCCCGGGAGCGGAACGTGATCCCGAAGTGGCGGGGATAGAGGTCCAGAGGCCCGGCGTCCCAGCGCTCGGAGAGGTGACAGACCACCTGATCACCGAAGAAGTCGATGGTGATGCGGTCCTCGTAGCGACGGGCCAGGTGACAGCCCAGCTTGGTGACGTAGAAGTCGTGGGCTTCGTCAAGGTCACGGGCGGGGATGGCCAGATGGAAGGCGTTCAGCTGGTCACGCACGATCGTCGCCTCCGCCGGGGAGGGCACGGATCGCCTCGAAGTGCTCAAGGGTGTCGGAACGCAATCCCAGGCGCAACGTCTCCAGTCCGATGACATCGAACGGGGCGATGTTGCCAAGGTTGACGTTGGTGCCCACGCGGGTGACGAAGTGCGTCTGTAACTCCTTGGTCGGGGCTTCGAAGAGCAGGGAATCGGAATTCACGCAGCTTGAAAGGATGTCCTCGATCAATCCCCAGCGCAACTCACCATCCGGTCGGCAGATGCCGCTACGGCCGCTCTCGCGAGCTTCGGTGATGACCATCGAGGCTCCGGCAGCCAGATCTTCGTTGATGCAGTCCACCCATTGGGACGGAGACAGGCGCTGGGACCGATCGGCGTCCTTAAAGCCGACCTCGCTGACCACCTCAAAGCCGGCGTCGGCACACTTGGCCACGTACGCGCATTTGGCGGTGTTCGACATGGGAATGGTCCCGTTCGACACCTCGATCACATCGACGGCCATCGAGCGGCACAGTTCGAGGTAGGCATCGAAGCGATCCTGGGCTGCGAACTTCTCGAACAGCGTGCCCCCGAAGGAGAAGCGGATGTCGTTGCGACGCAGGCTGTCGATCTTGCGATCCAGGTCGGCGGTGACCAGAGCCGTACCCCAGCCGAACTTGACCAGGTCGATGTAGGCGGCCGTGGAGGTCATGGCATCGTCGAACGCCGCGGTCGACAGTCCGCTGTCGATCACCATGGTGAGCCCTTGTTGACGGGGCTTCGATGTTCGGTCTGGCAACTCGAGGGGGGCGCGGAGCACAGGGAGATCCTTTCGCAATTCGTTCCGGTTTGCGGACCGGGGGGAGGTCCGGGGAGCTGTCGGCGGTCAGCTGACCGGGGACTGCAGTGAGGAGGGGGTGAATCCCGGGGTACGTAGGGCGGCGTCGGCCGGGGCCGACGGTGTGACCCTCCGCGTCGAGCTCGGGCCGGGATGGCGACCCCGCCGCCCGGTGAACGCCATGCTCAGCGGCGTTCGACGCAGCACCCAGATGCCGAGGCTGGTGAGGGCATAGGTCGAGGGGGCGATGACGGCGAGCACGACGATCAGGCCGACGCCGGTCGGCAGGCTCCCGAGGCCCTGGTGCACGCCCAGGTCCGCCAGGACGGCCAGGAGGCCCTGGTAGAGCAGCGGGTGGGCCAGGTACACCCCGAAGGAAACGTCCGAGCTGGTGCGGAGCAGGCGGAGGGTGCGCGGACCGGCCCGCTCTGCGATCCACAGGCCGAATGCGAACTGCCCGGCTATGGCGGCCATGCTTTCGATGACCACTGCCGGCGCGAAGACCTCCCCGGCGTGCAGTGGGCTGAGATGGCCCAGCCGGACATCGAGCTCATAGCTGATGATGCCCAACCCGAATACGCCGAGGGTTCCGAGACCGATCATCCTGCGGTGGCGACGGACCTGGTCCCGGACCTGGTCGAAGTGAAGGGCGGCCAGGATGCCCGCCACCACATAGAGGACGTAGCTCGGCAACCAGGTCCCAGGATGGGCCAGCCAGGTGGAGATCGGAGCCGGTAGATCGAGGCGGTAATGGATGGCGGCGGTGAACGCCACCTGCCAGACCAGGGCGACGATCAGGATGCGCCCGTGGTGAGGCCGTCGGGCCAGCCACGCCCGGACCCAGGGAAAGATCACATAGAGCTGGAAGGTGAGGAGCAGGAAGTACAGATGGAAGCGGGCCGCTCCACTGAGCAGATCGCGGCAGAAGCGGGCGCCCACCGCCACCGGGGACCCCAGGTCGCCGTCGGCCAGCACGTAGATGGCGCTCCACACGACGTACGGAGCGACAACGAGCGGGAATCGCCGGCGCCAGAACGAGCGGGCGACGAGCGGCAGCCGGGCGCTGTAGGCCAGCACGAAGGCACTGAGGAAGAGAAAGACCTCGCGGGTCATGTGGAGCACCGCCAGGGCGGCCCCCGAGAGCTCAGTCCTCGGCAACATCAGTGACGTGGCATGAACGCACAACACACCGAGGACCGTGGTGAAGCGCACCACGTCCACGTCATGGAGATGGCGCGTCGGCAGCGGCGGGCGAGGAGCCGGATCTCCAGGGTCAGGCTGATCATCGGGACCGGTGGCAGCGGGGCGGGAACCGGTGGGGGTCTCAGCGGCTCCGCCGGTCACGACGCTCACGTCCCCGCCATCGCCATCACGCCGTGTCGGTGCTCGCGGCGACGGCGCGACGCAACTCGGAGTGGCGGATCTTGCCGGTGGGGCCGGATGGCAACTGCTCGGCAACGGTGATGGACGCCGGGAGCTTGAAATGGCTCAGGTTGCGCTGGCATCGCGCCTTCAGCCGGGCCGCCAGGGCGCCGTCGTCGCTCTCGTATCCCGAGGCGGTGATCACGAAGGCGACGGGTTCCTCCCCCACGGTGGGGTGGGGGCGACCGACGACCGCGGCGGCGCTCACGGCGGGGTCACCGAGGAGCACCTCCTCGATCTCTCGGGGGTAGAGCTTCTCTCCGCCCCGGTTGATCACGTCGTCACAACGGCCGACGAGGGTCAGGAAGCCGTCCTCGTCGAGCTGACCCAGGTCGCCCGTGGACAGCCAGCCGGCAGCGTCCACCGCAGGCCGCGAGGCAGGGACGGCCCCCGCCGGCTCCCAGTAGCAACGAACCACGTTGTCGCCTCGGATCTCCACCTCCCCGAGGGTACCCGTCGGCAGCGGTCTCCGGTCCCGGTCGACGACGCGCAGCTCCAGCCCGACAGGACGACCGACCGAACCGACCTTGCCCTCCTCCGGCTCTTTGGGGTTGGCCGCAATCTGGCTGGCCGCCTCGGTCATGCCGTAGGTCTCAATGACGCCTACCCCACAACGCATCTCGAAGCGCTGACGGGTGGCGTGGGGCAGTGGTGCGGAGGCGGAGCGGGCGAACGCCACCCGGTCGGCCACCCGAGATGCCGGGCCGGGACGTTCGGACAGCACGGTGATGATGGCAGGCACCAGGTTCAGCCAGGTCGCTCCAAAGCTCTCCACCCGGGGCCAGAAGTTCCGGGCGGAGAACTTGCGGTCCACCACCAGGCTGGCGCCACTCACCACGGTGGAAAGGGCGCCGACGACGAGAGCATTGATGTGAAACAGGGGCAGCGGGCAATAGCCCCGGTCGGAGGCCACGAGGTCATGGTTGGCCACCAGGGCGTACGCGGTGTGGAGGAGGTTGGCCTCGGACAACGGAATGATCTTCGGCGTCCCCGTCGTACCCGAACTGGCCAGGACCAAGGCCGCTCCGCCGGCGAGGGGGGCCGAACGATGAAGGTGGCGCTTTGCGGTAGGGGCGGGGGCGTCGACCAGGCTGAGGCCGTCAGGGTCGGTCGTCCACACCGACGTGCTGGGCAGGATGGTCCGGGCCGACAACGGGACGGCGTCGGTGACCAGACCGGCCAGGCCCAACATCCGGTCCTGGTCAGCGAGCTCATGGGGCGTGATGGCCGGGTTCAAGGGGGCGACGGTGACTCCGGCCGCCAGAGCCCCGAGATACGACGCGATCATGGTGAGGGGGTCGCCGATCACCAGACCGACCCGCCCCCCGTCGAGACGATCGGCTGCGTGGCGCCAACGGTCGGCCTCGACAGAGAGGTCACTCCAGGTGAGCACCGTCCCGGTCGCCCCCTCGATGAAAGCCACCCGGTCCGGGGTGGTCCGAGCTCGACGCTCGAGCATGGCGCTCACGGTCTGGGGGGCTGATGAGGTGCTGAGCCGGTCGGTCATGACAGAGTTGTACCGATCGGACCTGAAGGGGGCATCAGCGGCTCCTGAATGATGTCTGAAGGTTTTGGCGCGTGATGGGGGCCACCCGGGCCAGAGACGAGCGCGACCAGCCGGTCCCGCAACGGCAGGGAGCGGCCATCGGGGCGAACCCAGGCCCGACCGATCAGGGGCAGGGCGAGTGGTGTGCGCCGCAGGATCAGGCACAGGATGACCGACCCGACCGCCGTGGCCGGCACGGCCAGGGCCGTGGCCGCGGCCGAGGGGAGGTGACCGACCTGGTTGCCCAGTCCGGCATTGCACACCAGGGTGAGGACCACCGGATGCAGGAGGTAGACGCCGAAGGAGATGTCCGAACCCCGCCGGATGGCGGGTAGGCCGAGACGGGGTCCGCTGGCCCAGGCGTCGCCTGCGAGGACGAGGAGAATGACCACGCTGGCGGAGCAGACGACCATCGCAGGCTGAAGCGGGTTGTTGGCACTACGTGGATCCATCCACGCGGTCTGAACGAGGTAGGCCAGTTCGGTGAAGGCCAGACCGCCTAGGGCCCAGACGAGGAGCCGGCGCCGGTTGGCCCGAAGCAGCGTCAGGAGGGTCTCCAGGTGTACCGCGGCGTAGCAGCCGGCGAGGATATACAAGGTGTAGGTGGGGAGCAACTCGAAGGCGTGGGTCCACAGGAACCCTCCCCAGCCGCTCGGCCCGCTGACCCACTGAAGGGCGGCAAACCAGGCCACGTTGATCGAGCCGACAACGGCCAGGACCGTCAGAGCCCGGTGAGCGGTGGCCCGAACGAAGCGAAGGAGGAGGGGGAAGACAAGGTACAGCTGCATGGAGACCAGAAGGAAGTACAGGTGGTACTCGGCGTCTCCGTTGAACAGATCCTCGCCCAGGGTCACCCAGGAGAACGGTGGGTGGGGGCCGCTGACGAACGAGAAGGCGTAGTAGACGACCGTCCATGCCACATACGGCACGCCGGCATACAAGAAGCGCTTTCGCCAGAAGCTCTGGGCCCGGAACGGCCTGCCGATGCACGAGTAGACGAGGACGAAGCCGGTGAGGGCAAAAAAGACCTCACGACCGAACTGCAGCACCATCATCAGGCCGGCGGCGACGCCGTCGGAGGGTTCCTCGGTGAAGGCCAGCGCATGCACGAGGATGACGGCGGCGAAGGTGAGCAGGCGGACGATGTCCACCTGCCAGAGATGCCCTCCTCTCCCGGACGGTCGGTCGGGGATGGTGTCCGGGGCCGAGGCCGGCAGGGTCGGAGAGGGCCGCAAGCCCGGTGCGGCCTCCGCTCGCAGGGTGTCAGACAACGGGGTTCGTTTCCTCCAAGCGACACCGGTCGATGGGAGACGAGGCGCGGGGGTTTGGACGACACGAATCCATCGTCAGCAGTGTGCCCAGTCTTCCTGAAGTTCACCCGAGCACAACCTGAGAGCTTCCTAAGAGGTCGACGTGCTCACGATCCGTTCAGACGGGTCGAATGATCACACATTGACATGACCGGGAGGCAAGGTCACCGCCAGGGTCAACCCGACCAGGACCACGCCGGCGACCAGCACCTCCCCGCCTACCCGGCCTGGCCGCCTTCGTCCCCGGACCAGGCTGAAACCCCAGGTCACGGCGGCCCCGACGACGAGGCCGCCGATGTGAGCCCGCCAGTCGACGCCCGGGTCGGCGAAGCTGATCACCAGCTCGATGACGATCAGGATGAGGACAAGCCGGGTGTCGAAGCGGTGGCGGCGGGCCAGGACGGCGTAGGCCCCGAACAGCCCGAAGATGGCCCCCGATGCGCCGATCCCTTCGATGTTGGACGGAGACAGCAGATAGGAGCACACCGAGCCGCCGATGCCCGCGATCAGGTAGATGGCCCCGAACCTGACCCGACCCACGAGAGCCTCGACGGGCGACCCGATCACCAACAAGGTGATCATGTTGAACAGGATGTGCTCTGTGTTGGCGTGAAGAAAAGCGGCGGTGACCAGCCGGTACCACTGTCCGTGATGGATCCTGATGGGGATCATGGCGAAGCGGAGGTAGGACTGGGCCGGGTTGCGCCTGCTGATCAAGAAGACGACGACGTTGACCACCACGAGGCCTACGACGGCCGGCGACATCGGGGTGTTGCCGAGCGGACCCCGGCCGGAGGGTCCCCGCCCCCGGACCGTCACGGTGCGGTAACGGGCATCGACTCGATCGTCAGATTCCACCGCCTGACCACACGACGCTGGTGCTCCCAGCCCAGCTCGCTCACGCTGGCGGTATCGAGAGCCAGCATCCGCCCGGTGTCGACCTCGGCGCCCGACCACCGGGCCCCGAGGACCCGGAGGATGTGACCGTGGGCCACAAGGGCGACCCGGGTGTCGGTGGGCAGGCCCATGAGCCAGGCCACCACCCGGTCGGTGCGCTGGCCAACATCAGCTGCCGTCTCCCCCCCGGGCCACGGCCCGTTCCAGATGGCCCAACCCGGGTAACGCTCCTGGATCTCGGGGGTAGTCAGACCCTCGAGATCCCCGTAGTCCCATTCCCGCAGGTCGTCGAGGATCTTCGTGGCGTCCAGGCCGGCGAGCTCGGCGGTGCGGAGGGCCCGGCGCAGGGGACTGGTGGCGACCACGTCGAAGGGGTGCTCGGCGACGAGGAGAACGCTGAGCGCTCTAGCCTGGGCTTCTCCGGTCTCGGTGAGCTCCAGGTCGGTGCGGCCGGTGTGTTGGCCGCGAGCGCTCCAGGTCGTCTCGCCGTGCCGGATGAGGGTGACCACGGGTCCGGGATCGGGCATGCAGGCATCATCGCCGACGCAGCGGCCGGAGCGGAACGTTTGGTCCCGGAGGCGACGGGGGACAGAGCAGAGGTGGAGACCAGCGCCGGTGCGCCGCCAACGACGAGGGAGGACAGCCTCGATCTGCCACTCTCCCCGGCCAGCTCCCGGTTGGCCCGGGAGTTCGTCATCTCGGTCACCGAGGTCGCCGAGGACGCTCGGATGGCCGTCGTCGTCACGGAACTGGTGTCGAACGCGGTCATCCACGCCCGGAGCCGCCCCCACCTGAGCGTGGGCTTCGATGGGGACGCCGTCGTCATCCAGGTCGCCGACGACGGGCCGGGGAGGCCCGTCCTGCAATCGGTGGACTCGGTAGAGACGTCGGGGCGGGGACTGGCGCTGGTCGACCAGATGGCCGAGTCCTGGGGTGTCGCACCCCGGCCCGAAGGGAACGGCAAGGTCGTCTGGGCCCGGGTGGTCCTGGGAGCGGCCTGAACCCACCCTGCCCGGCTCGGAGCGGGCGGTTCAGGCGTCCCGACGGAGGATGGCAACCGTCCCGAGCGTCATCACGACGACGGCGAAGGCGGCCAGGACACCCAGCCCCGTCCATGATCCGAGCATGTGGGTGCCCCGATCCACGGAGATGATCTGCGAACCGGCCTCGGTCGGCCAGTACTCGCGGAGGGGACGCCCGAACGAGGTCGGCAGCAGGTTGCTGAGCGGCGGCAGGACGATGATCACCGCCACCAGGGTGAAGATGGCCCCGGCGGTGTTGCGGATCAGCGCTCCCACACCGACCGCCACCAGGCCGACCAGAGCCAGGTAGAGGCCCGAGCCGATGACAGCCCGGGCGACGTGGGGGTCGCCCAGGGCGACGTGCGGCGCGGTCTGGCCGGAGAGCACCGCCTGACCAACGAAGAAGGCGATGAACCCGGTGATCTCCCCCACCACCAACGCGACCAGCGCGAAAACGATGGCCTTGGCGGCCAGCAGCCGACCCCGGCGGGGAACGGCCGCCAGGCTGGTCCTGATCATCCCAGTCGAGTACTCCGAGGTGACGACGAGGACACCGAGCACGACCAGGGCGAGTTGGGCGAAGCCGACGAAGCTGGCCAGCCCACCGAGGCTGATGGCCGTCGGATCGAAGGTGGTGTTGCCAAAGTTATGGTTCTTGTAGGCGTTCCCCGCTCCGAGGGAGATGAGGGCGCCTTCACCGATCCCGAGCACGACGGTGATGATCAAGGTGATGAGGGTGGAGCGGACGGTGCGCAGCTTGATCCATTCGCTGTGCATCGCCGCTCCGAGCCCGGCGTTGGGCAGATCGGGGCGGTCGGCGAGGACCGGCGGGGCGGTGGTCGTCGTCATGGGATGACCGCCGGCTGCACGCCGTACTCGACGCTGTCGCGGGTGAGCTCCATGAACGCCTCCTCCAGGGAGGCCCGCTGAGGCGTCAACTCGTGCAGGACCAGGCCGCGTGCGGCGGCCAGTTCGCCCACCGCCGGGGCGTCGATTCCCCTCACCTCGATCACCTCCGGCTCCAGCGCCCGGACCGAGGCTCCTGTCTCGGTCAGGTGCCGGGCCAGGTCGTCGGCATGGGGTGAGCGCACCCGGACCGAGCGCTGCGAGCTCTTCTGGACGAACTCGTCGACGCTCGAATCGGAGATGAGCTTCCCCCGCCCGATGACGAGGAGGCGGTCGGCCGTCACGGCCATCTCGTTCATCAGATGACTCGACACCATGACCGTGCGGCCCTCGGCGGCCAGAGCCCGCATCATGGTGCGCACCCACAGGATCCCCTCGGGGTCGAGGCCGTTGACCGGTTCGTCGAAGATCAGGATCCCCGGGTCGCCGAGGAGGGCGCCGGCGATCCCGAGCCGCTGGCCCATACCGAGCGAGAACCCGACGGTACGACGCCGGGCCACGCTCTCGAGGCCGACGATGCGCAGGACCTCCGTGACCCGTCCGGCGGGGATGCCATTGGCCGCGGCCAGGCAGTGGAGATGGGCCCGAGCCGATCGTCCGCCGTGCATGGCCTTGGCATCGAGCAGAGCACCCACCTCGTGGAGGGGGTGCTTGAGGTCCCGGTAGGGACGGCCGCCGATGGTGACGGTGCCCCTGGTCGGCCGGTCCAGGCCGAGGATCAGCCGCATGGTGGTGGTCTTGCCGGCGCCGTTCGGTCCGAGGAATCCGGTCACCATGCCCGGTCTGAGGGTGAAGGACAGGTCGTCGACAGCCACCGTGCTGCCGTAGCGCTTTGTGAGGTTGTGCGCCTCGATCATGCGGCCTCCTCGGAGCCCTCCTGCCCTCCACCACGTTGACACATCCGGTAGGAGGACGAGACGGACTTCTCCGGAAGGGAAGAGCGACGCGGGCGCGGTACCGTCGCATCCCATGCCCGCCGTCGATGTCGAGAACCTGGTCGTGGACCGGGGCCCGACGAGAGCGGTCGCCGGGATCGACCTGCGGGTCGAGGCCGGCGAGGTCGTCGTCGTGCTGGGACCCAACGGGGCGGGCAAGACGACGACGGTGGAGACCCTCGAGGGCTACCACCGGCCCACCAGCGGGAGGGTCCGGGTGCTGGGGCTCGACCCGGTCGGCGATCATCGTCGCCTCCGCGGCCGGATCGGGGTGATGCTCCAGCGGGGTGGCATCTGGCCGGGCATGGGGCCGGCGGAGGCCCTGCGCCTGTTCTCCCGGTACTACGAGCACCCGGCCGACCCCGGCGCCCTGCTTCGCCTTGTCGACCTGGAAGGCGCAGCCAAGACGCCCTGGCGCCGCCTCTCCGGCGGCGAGCAACAGCGCTTGGCCCTGGCCCTCGCTCTGGTCGGCCGCCCGGAGGTGGCGTTTCTCGACGAGCCCACCGCGGGGGTCGATCCCCGGGGCCGGCGGGCCGTCCGGGAGGTGGTCGCCGACCTGCGATCGTCGGGGGTGGCCGTGCTGGTCACCACCCACGAGTTGGATGAGGCCCAACGGGTGGCGGACCGGATGATCATCGTGGACGGCGGCCGAGTGGTCGCCGAGGGTGCCCCCGCGGAGCTGATGAGGATCGGTGCCGGCAATCAGGTCCACTTCGGCGCCGCCCCAGGGCTCGACCTGATCGCTCTGGGGGCCGCCATCGACGCCGGGGTCAACGAAGAGCAGCCCGGCGAGTACACGGTCGACGCCCCGGCCACCCCGAGCCGGGTGGCGGCCATCACTGCGTGGCTGGCCGAGCGGGACCTGGCCCTGGCCGATCTGCGGGCCGGGCGCGAGACCCTCGAGGACGTGTTCCTCCGCCTCACCGCCGAGCCGGCCGACGCCGACCCTGGCGGCGGCGGGCCGGGCTGGGGTCGGCATCGGCGGCGGGCCCGATGAGGGCGCTGATCGCCCAGTCCGCCGCCGAGGTGCGTATGACGCTGCGCCGCGGTGATTCGGTGCTGCTGGCCCTCGGTATCCCCGTCGGCCTCCTGGTATTCTTCTCCCTGGTCGACGTCCTGCCCAAACCGGCCGGGGTGACCGACCCGGTCACGTTCCTCGCCCCCGGCATCCTGGCCCTGGCGGTCATGTCGACGGCGATGGTCAGCCTGGGCATCGCCACCGGCTTCGAACGCCAGTACGGGGTGTTGAAACGCCTGGCCTCCACGCCGCTCGGCCGGCCGGCCCTGCTTGGAGCCAAGACCGCCGCCATCCTCGCCGTGGAGGGACTCCAGGCGGTGGTCCTGGTGGCCGTGGCCCTGGCCCTGGGATGGAGCCCGGCCGGCGACGCGGGGTTGGCCGTGGTGGCGATGGTGATCGCCACGGTCGCCTTCGCCGGCATCGGCCTGCTCATGGCCGGGACCCTGCGCGCCGAGGTGACCCTTGCCGGCGCCAACGGCCTTTATCTGGTGCTGCTGCTCCTGGGCGGCATGGTCATCCCCCTCGGCCGGCTTCCCGGGCCACTACGCACCGTGGCCCGGGCCCTCCCCTCCGGCGCTCTGTCTGATGCCCTGCACGGTTCGCTGTCGGCCGGGGCCTCGGTGCCCGGCCGGGCCTGGGTCGTGCTCGCCATCTGGGGCGTTGCCGCCCCCCTCGCCGCGGGACTGACCTTCAAATGGGAATGAGCCTCAAACCTCAGTGACGGATGAGCTCGTCCACCGCCATGGCCGCGAACAACAGGGTCACGTAGCTGATGGACCAGTGGAACAGGACCATGGCCCGGCGTTCGGTGCGGACCAGGTAGAGGCGGGCTGCGAACACCACAAACACGCCACCGCAGACCATGGCTGCCACCCAGTAGAGGGGGCCCATGTGGGCTGACCACCCGAAGGCGCCAGAGACGATGACCATCAGCACCGAGTAGGCGAGGATCTCCCGGGCGGTGCGCTCGAAGGTGGCCACGACGGGCATCATCGGCACGTCGACCGAGGCATAGTCCTCGCGGTACTTGATGGCCAGGGCCCAGAAATGAGGCGGGGTCCAGACGAAGATGAGGGCGAACAGCAGGAGCGGCGCCAGCCCGACGGTGCCGGTGACGGCTGCCCACCCCACCAGGACCGGCACGGCCCCGGCCGCCCCCCCGATCACGATGTTCTGGCGCGACGAGCGCTTCAACCAGAGGGTGTAGACGAACACGTAGAACAACGTGGCACTGACCGCCAGGACGGCCGAGAGCAGGTTCACGGTGGTCCACAGCTCGGCAAAGGCGATCACCTCGAGACTGACGGCGAAGATGAGCGCGGCCGGCGGCGACACCGCCCCGGTGACCAACGGCCGCCGGGCGGTGCGGTGCATGACGGCGTCGATATCACGGTCGACGTACATGTTGATGGCGTTGGCCCCTCCCGCCGCGAGGGTCCCGCCCACCAGGGTGGCCACCATGAGCGAGATCCGGGGGAGGCCCCGGGCGGCGACGAACATCGTCGGCAAGGTGGTGACCAGAAGCAGCTCGATGATCCGCGGTTTGGTCAGCGCCACGAAGGCGCCCAGTCGGGAACCGAGCGAACGGGGGCCCGATCCGGTAGGCAGGCCCGTGGGCACCACCGCCGCGGCGCTCAACGGACCCCGGGCTGGCGAAGGACTCGGGCGGACATCGGTCGTCAGACTACGGCAGCCCATTGGTGAGCGACAATGCCGCCCCGGCTGGGGACAAACCACCTTGCGGTCCTAGTCTGAGCAGCGATGTCGCCGACCCTGCTGCGGGCCTCCGCCCACCACGCCTACCGGGTGGTTCGTCTCCGCCAGCTGTCGCCGCGGGGGTTCCGCAGGGTCACCCTCCTGGCCCTCTGGGTGATGATCCTCATCGTCGTCTCCGGGGCCGCCGTCCGCCTGACCGGCTCCGGCCTGGCCTGCCCGACGTGGCCGAAGTGCACGTCGACAAGTGTTGTCGCCCCCGCTGCCATCAACCCCTGGATCGAGTTCGCCAACCGGTTGATCAACGCCGGTATCGGCATCGTCGCCCTCGTCGCCGTGACCGGTGCCCTGATCCGGGTCCGCCGTCGCCGGGACCTGACGTGGCTGTCCGTAGGGCTGATCATCGGGGTCCTGGCCGAGATCGTCCTGGGAGGCATCACGGTCCTGGAGAAGCTGGCCCCGCAGCTGGTGAGCGCCCACTTCGCCCTCGCCATGGTCTTCCTCGCCGACGCCATGATCCTCCACCACCGGGCCGGTATGGCCGACGAGGACATTCCCCAAACTCCTGGTCGAGCTCGACCGGCGGGCATCCCCCGGCTCATGGTCTCCACGGGGCAGCGCCGGTTGTCCCAGCTCCTCCTCGTCGCCGTGGCCGTGGTCGTCGTCCTCGGCACCGTCGTCACCTCCACTGGACCTCACGGCGGCGACCCCAAGGCCCGACGCTTCGCCCTCAACCTGCACGACGTCGCCCAGGTCCACGGTGCCTCCGTCGAGGTGTTCGTCGGCCTCACGATCGTCCTGCTGTGGTGGCTGGTCCGCTCCGGCGTCCCACGGGCGGTGCTCCGCCGGGGAGAGATCCTCCTGGCTGTGCTCATCGGCCAAGGCATCATTGGCTACGTGCAGTACGCGACCGGCGTCCCCTCCGGACTGGTCGAGCTCCACGTCGCCGGCTCTGTCGCCGTCGTCGTCGCCACCCTCGGCTTCTACCTGGACCTGACCACCCGCGCCCCCCTCCCGGTCCCCGTCCCTGCCCCGCTCGACCCTTCGATGGTCGGCGCCGCTCCCGTCGGCACCTGAGGATGACGATCGTGTCCAGTGCCATGCCTGCCTCCGCGCCAGTCGAGGTCGACGAGCCGGAGAGCCGCTCGCACGTCGAGCCGGATCGACCGTGGAAGGTCATCGTCTGGGACGATCCCATCAACCTGCAGTCCTATGTGACGTTCGTGTTCCAGAAGCTGTTCGGTTACAGCAAGGCCAAGGCCCACAAGCTGATGCTCGACGTCCATCTCACCGGCAAGGCGGTCGTGTCCGACGGACCCCGGGAGAAAGCCGAGCTCGACGTGTTCCGCCTCCATGAGCACGGCCTGTGGGCGACCCTGGAACAGGACACCTAGGTGCTCTTCGGCCGCCCGCCCATCCGCCGCATCTCCGAAGGCCGCTACGCCATCAATCTCGGCGATCGCGAACGCACCCTGCTCGCCACCCTTGCCGACCAGCTCACGGAGCTGCTCGAGAACCCTGACAACCCGGGGCTGCATCGTTCGTTCCCTCCGGCTTACCAGGGCGTCGACAACGCCGGCCACGCCGACGAGTACCGCCGGCTCATGAACGACGAGCTGGTCAACAAGCACCGTGACGCCCTGGCCACCCTGGCGGAGAGCACCGAGGCGAGGGAGCTGAGCGAGGAGCAGCTCCATGCCTGGATGCGGGCCCTCAACCAGTTGCGCCTCACCCTCGGCACCCGCTTGGACCTCACCGACGACTCCGAGATCGACCGGTCGACCTTCGAGGGGCAGGTCTACGAGTTCCTCACCATCGTCCAAGGTGACGTGATAGAAGCTCTGGGCGGGGACTGATTTCCTCATTTCGGGCCAAGAGGGCCGGTCGCGGGCGGAAGCCGGGGCGGGGGGCGGGATCGGAGAAGGAGGTGCCCGGTGGAGGCACAGGGCTGGATCAATCGCCCGTGTGAACCATATGTACCGGTCTTCTCGGACTTGCGAACCGTTGGTGCTGTCTGACGACACAACCGGTTCGGGAGGCCGCCAAATCCGGCATCTTCGGTTCAAACGAGCTGCAGAGTGGCGAACAGAATCTGCTAGGAAGCGTCGACAGCGCAGAAAAGCTCCTCCTCTCCAGGGTTGTCCTGGTCCTCTCCTCCGAGTCGTGACGACGGAATGGGCGCCGGGACCACCTCTCGGCCGCCTGTTCCGACCCCGATAGGATTTGGGCGCGCCGGCCCCCATCGTCTAGCGGCCTAGGACACCGCCCTTTCAAGGCGGCAGCACGGGTTCGAATCCCGTTGGGGGTACTGGTAAACACCCTGACAGGGGCTTGCGGGGCCTCCTCGACGGGTCCCGAAGAGCCCGGCGTGACCTAACGGATCGCCGCCGTGGTCACGGCCCGGACGGGTGGGGACCACCTGAGTCGGTGACTATTGCATCAGCTAAAACCGGGAAGGCGGGTGGGCCACGACCGAGAACCCCTACTTCTCGGTCTAAACCATCGCGAACGACGTCCTGCTGGTCGTCGTCATCACGCTTGGCCACCGGCGCGACGCGTAGGCGATCCCCTCTCCCACACCCCTTGCCTCGGAGCGGACGAAATAAGGTTTAGCGTTCGCGGTGTGGCCATAGCGCCCTCGCCTGTGTTCGACTCGGTCCTTCGGCGGATGTACCAGAGAGAGGGCGTAGATACCCTGCCCGCTCACCTTGAGAAGACCTATGGGATCACGGTCACGAAGGTGTCCCAGCTCGACGTTGGGGTGTTCCGTGTCGATCGGAGCGACAAGGGGGCGCCACTGGTGGCACGGCTGTTTTCCGCGGCTCGGCCCTACGCAGCCGCCGAAGCCGATCTTGCCGTGCTGCGATATCTCGCTGAGATCGGCTTCCCGGCCGAGCGGCCCTACGGGGACGGGGCACTCTCCAGCCACGAGGGCCAGGCCGTGCTCGTGACCGCGTTCGTCAAGCAGGCCCCCAAGTCCGACCGTCCCGGATTCCCGATAGTGAGACTCGGCGTCAGGATCGGCCGGTTGCACGACCTGGCTCTGCCCGGCGCTGACAGACCTGCCGGAGCCTTGCACCACTTCGCGGAGGGGACGATGGCCGACGAGCTCCGAGCGGTAGCGGGATGGCTCGATTCCATCGAGGCCCGTGTGCCGAGCGGGGCCGGCGATGCTTTCGACACCATCCGAACCGCTGTCGTCGCCGCTGACGGTAGAGATGGCCTCCCCGAAGCATTCGTTCACCCCGATCCTGTCCCCAAGAACGCGATCTTCACCGCAGAGGGGCCTGTACTGGTCGACTGGACCTCCGCTGGACGCGGCCCTCGACTCGCGTCCATGACACTCGTGCTGAAGTCGGGATGGGCCGCCATACCGTTCATGAAGGGCTATTACAGCGTGGTCTCACTTACCGATGATGAACGCGACCGGCTCCCCGAGTTGCTCTTCAGCCGCCAGCTCATCGATCGAGTGTTCCACGTCTGCCGCGACCCGACGACCGCTATCACCACAGCCAAGAAGCTGACAGCCCTACGTCGCGACAGCGAGGCCAAGGGACGCAATCTGCTCAAGGCGTGATCCGGTCCGGACTCCTACCGGTATACCGGCGTCCGGTGCACCCTGGTCTCGTCTACTCCTACCGTCCGAGACGAGGCTGATTTGGTCGACAGCGGTGGGGGAGTTCATCGCCCCCGGTTTGACAGGGTTTCAGGCCGCAGGCGTCCATTCTTGACTGACTCCAGAGAACTGGCCATACTTGAGGTGTGCCGACGACCTCCGACCTCGAGCGCATGTTGCGGGGCGTTGCTCTGCGGGTGACGCGGCCTCGGGTAGCGGTGCTGACCGCAGTGCACGACTATCCGCACGCCGACACCGACTCGATCATCGGTGTCGTGCGGGACGATCTCGGTGCGGTGTCCCACCAGGCCGTGTACGACGTGCTGCGCGCCCTCACGGCCGCGGGTCTGGTGCGTCGCATCGAGCCACCGGGCTCCGCAGCGCGCTACGAGGCGCGGGTCGGGGACAACCACCATCACATCGTGTGTCGGTCGTGCGGTGCCATCGCCGACGCCGACTGCGCCGTCGGCGCCGCTCCCTGCTTGACCGCATCCGATGACAAGGGTTTCGCAATCGACGAGGCCGAGGTCATCTACTGGGGGCTGTGCCCCGATTGCCCTAGCCCACCCAGTTCCTGAGCACATTCTCTGACCCTGGAAAGGAATCCCATGGCTGACGAACCAAACGCCGTCGTAGGCGAGATGAACGAGGACAGCGAGGCCCAGTGCCCGGTCCTGGCAGACCGCCGCAAGCACCCGACCGAGGGCGGGGGGAACCGCGACTGGTGGCCGGACCAGCTGAACCTGGGGATCCTCCGGAAGCACCCAGCGGTGGCCAATCCCATGGGCGAGGACTTCGACTACGCCGCAGCGTTCAACACGGTCGACCTCGATGCCCTTCGGAGGGATGTCGAGGAGGTGATGACCACCTCGCAGGACTGGTGGCCGGCTGACTACGGCCACTACGGGCCGTTGTTCATCCGGATGGCGTGGCACAGCGCGGGCACCTACCGCATCGACGACGGCCGCGGGGGGGCGGGGTCGGGCATGCAGCGATTCGCGCCCCTCAACAGCTGGCCTGACAACGGGAACCTGGATAAGGCGCGCCGGCTGCTGTGGCCGGTCAAGCAGAAGTACGGTCGCACGATTTCGTGGGCCGACCTGATCGTCTTCTCGGGCAACTGCGCCCTGGAGTCGATGGGATTCAAGACCTTCGGCTTCGCCGGCGGTCGCGAAGACGTCTTTGAGCCTGACGAGGACGTCTACTGGGGCCCCGAGGACACCTGGCTCGGCGATGAGCGCTACACCGGAGACCGGGAGCTCGAGAACCCTCTGGGCGCCGTCCAGATGGGCCTCATCTACGTGAACCCGGAGGGCCCCAACGGCGTCCCGGACCCGCTCGCCGCGGCCCGGGACATCCGCGAGACGTTCCGGCGCATGGCGATGAACGATGAGGAGACAATCGCGTTGATCGCCGGGGGGCACACGTTCGGCAAGACCCACGGTGCGGCGGATCCGGATCGCTACGTCGGCCCCGAGCCCGAGGGCGCCCCCCTCGAGGAGCAGGGCCTGGGCTGGAAGAACAGCTTCGGCAGCGGCCATGGCCGGGACGCGATCACCAGTGGCATCGAGGTCACCTGGACGGCCACGCCGACGAGGTGGAGCCACAGCTTCTTCGAGAACCTGTTCGGCTACGAATGGGAGCTCACGAAGAGCCCGACCGGCGCGAACCAGTGGCAGCCGAAGGACGGCGCCGGGGCCGGCACCGTGCCCGATCCCGAGGACGGCTCGCTGGCGCTCCCCCCGACGATGCTGACAACCGACCTGGCTCTGCGGTTCGACCCGATCTACGAGCCGATCTCACGGCGCTTCCTCGAGCACCCCGACGAGCTCGCCGACTCCTTCGCCCGGGCGTGGTACAAGCTGACGCACCGCGACATGGGGCCGGTCGCACGCTATCTCGGGCCACTGGTCCCGCAGGAGACCCTGCTGTGGCAGGACCCCGTCCCCGACGTCACCCACGACCTGGTCGGAGCGGAAGACGTCGTCACCCTCAAGGGCCAGATCCTCGCCTCAGGATTGTCCGTCTCCCAGCTGGTCTCCACCGCGTGGGCTTCGGCGTCGACGTTCCGCGGGAGCGACAAGCGCGGCGGAGCGAACGGGGCGCGCATCTGCCTCGAACCCCAGAGCGGCTGGGAGGTCAACGACCCCGACGAGCTTGCGCCCGTGCTGAGCAGCCTGAAAGGGATCCAAGAAGCCTTCAACAGCAACCAGACGGGGACCAAGAAGGTCTCGCTCGCCGACCTGATCGTGCTCGGCGGGTGCGCCGCTGTCGAGCTGGCCGCCAAGAACGCGGGCCAAGACGTCCAGGTCCCCTTCACCCCGGGACGCACGGACGCGACGCAGGAGGAGACCGACGTAGAATCCTTCGCCGCGCTCGAGCCCGTTGCGGACGGCTTCCGCAACTATCTCGGAAAGGGACTCCGACTGCCGGCCGAGTATCACCTGGTCGACCGAGCGAACCTCCTGACCGTAAGCGGCCCGGAGATGACCGTCCTGGTGGGCGGCCTGCGTGTCCTGGGCGCCAACCTCCAGGATTCCACGCTCGGTGTCCTCACCTCGAGGCCCGAGACGCTGACCAACGACTTCTTCGTGAACCTGCTCGACATGGGGACGACGTGGAAGGCGACGTCTGAGGACTCGACGACCTTCGAGGGCCGCGACCACGCGACGGGCGAGGTCAAGTGGACCAGCAGTCGCGTCGACCTCCTCTTCGGCTCCAATTCTGAACTGCGTGCCCTCGCCGAGGTCTACGCCAGCGATGACGCGCAGAAGAAGTTCGCCACCGACTTCGTGGCCGCGTGGAACAAGGTCATGAACCTCGATCGGTTCGACCTCCGCTGATCCCGGATGTCCGGGTCGGCTCCTCGAGGTCGACCCGGACATCGGGCAGCATCACCTCGAGGTGGGACAGCGCCGGCCGCCCACCCAGCGCCGGCCGCTCACCCAGCGCCGGGGCGCCCGCCGGCGTTGAGCGTCAGCCATTCGGCTCGCGCCCGTGCGGCCCACTGGATGTGCCGGCGGGCAAAGAGCTCGGCCGCATCGGTCCCACTCCATCGGGCCGGGAGCAACTCCCGGGGCAGGGCGGGATCGATGGCGGGAAAGCGTCGCCAGGCGTGCACCAGGGCGATCTGACGGGCGAGGACGTGAGCGCAGCGGGTGTCGCTGAAGTCGTCCAGAAACGTCTCGTACTCCGCCTGAACCGCGTCGAGGTCCCATGCCTCGCTGACCATTGCTCGTAGGTCCCCGACTCCCGGCCTGGTGGCGATGAACAGGTGGGCGCCGTCGGCCGCGCCGGCATCGTGCAGCACCTGCCGGGCCTCAGCCTCGCGGTCGGGATGGGTGCTGACCCAAAGGTGGGGCCCGAGGGTCCCGAAACCGGCCCATCGCAACCGGCTCCGCAGGATGTGGCGGGCCTTGCGGTCCCTCTCGGGGACCCGGGCGTAGAGCAACAGCCAATGGCCGTCCCAGTTGTCGTCCGGGCCGGTGAACGAATAGATACGCCGAGCACCGTCGGTCAGCATGTCCGTGGCAGCCGGAGTGAGATGCCACCGGGCGCGGCGCCCAACGCGCTCTGCCGCCACCCAGCCGTCGTCCGCGCTCCGCAGGAGGGCCTGGCGGGCGGCCTTCTCCTCGACTCCGAGCTGACCCAGCACATCGACCAGAGCCGATGTCCACGCCGAGCCGTCCGAAGTGCCGTCCGAGCCCAGGAGAAGCTCCCCGAGGACGGTGAACAGGATCCCCCGGGCGCTGGGAGACCCCGCGGCGTGGTGTCGCGAGAGTGACGACGGCGCCTCCACCTCGTCGCACAACGGCTCGCCTCTTGCCACGGGGCTCCTCCCTGGTCCAAGTTATACTACAAACTCTTGACAGGCAACCCAAAGCGCGTAGCATGTATACGGTTCACGGAGTCAACGGAAGTAGGGCGCATGGCTGCCACGACGCAGGACACGACGCACACGACGGCAGAAGGGGTCGAGTTCCGGGTCGAACCGGACGGGTACCGGCACTGGTCGTTTACCTGCGACGGGCCTGTCGCCACGCTGCTGATGGACGTCGACGAGCACGGCGGACTGCGGGAGGGCTATGACCTGAAGCTGAACTCCTACGATCTGGGAGTCGACATCGAGCTGTACGACGCGGTGCAGCGACTCCGCTTCGAGCATCCTGAGGTCCGCACGGTGGTGGTGACCAGCGGCAAGGAGAAGGTCTTCTGCGCCGGGGCCAACATTCGCATGCTGGCCAGCTCGCCGCACCCGTGGAAGGTGAACTTCTGCAAGTTCACCAACGAGACCCGCAACGGCATCGAGGATGCGACCACCAGCTCCGGTCAGACCTACCTGGCGGCCCTCAATGGGACCGCTTCCGGCGGTGGCTACGAGTTGGCGTTGGCCTGTGACCACATCATGCTGGTCGATGATCGATCCTCATCCGTCTCCCTCCCGGAACTTCCCCTCCTGGGCGTCCTGCCTGGCACCGGAGGCCTGACTCGTGTGGTGGACAAGCGACACGTGAGGCGCGACCGTGCCGACTACTTCTCGACCAAGGCGGAGGGCCTGTCCGGCAAACGAGCCGTGGAGTGGAAGCTGGTGGATGAGACCGTCCCCCGACCGAACTGGGACGAGGCGGTGGCGGAGAGGGCCGCCGAGCTGGCTGCCCGGTCTGGTCGTCCCGCCGATGGGACAGGTATCGAACTGGCCCCACTGGACAAGGAGCGCACCGAGACCTCCATCACCTACCGCCATGTGAGCGCCCAGCTCGACCGAGCTACCGGCTGCGTGGAGATCACCATCCATGGGCCTTCCGAGGCAGCAGGTGACGACATCGCCATCGCCCATCGACAGGGCTCGGAGTTTTGGACCCTGGCGATGACCCGCGAGCTTGACGACCTGATCCTCGACCTGCGTACCAACGAGCTCGAGCTGGGCACGTGGATCTTCAAGACGATCGGCGACGCCGGCAACGTCCTCAGCTACGACAAGCTCTTGCTCGGAAACACCGAGGACTGGTTGGCGAATGAGATCCTCCAGTACCTCAAGCGAACGCTCAAGCGGCTCGATGTCACCAGTAGGAGCCTGCTGGCCCTGATCGAGCCGGGAAGCTGCTTCGCGGGCTCGCTCCTCGAGCTCGCCCTCGCCTCCGACCGCGTCTACCAGCTGGCGGGCGTCTTCGAGGACGGTGACTCCGACGCTGACCCGGCCACCGTGGTCTGCGAGGCGATGAACTTCGGGCCCTTGCCCATGGGCAACGGGTTGACCCGTTTGGGAACCCGTTTCCTCGACGACTCCGACGCCGTCGCCGCCCTCGAGGCCAAGGCCGGCGAACGGCTCGACGCCGACGAGGCCGACACCCTGGGCCTGGTGACCTTTGCTCCCGACGACATCGACTGGGAGGAGGAGGTCCGCATCGCCATCGAGGAGCGCAGCAGCTTCAGTCCCGACGCCCTCACCGGTCTGGAGGCCAACTACCGCTTCGCCGGCCCAGAGACCATGGAAACCAAGATCTTCGGCCGGCTCACGGCCTGGCAGAACTGGATCTTCAACCGTCCGAACGCCTCGGGTCCCGAAGGCGCGTTGGGCAAGTACGGCACCGGACAGCGGGCCGAGTTCGACAGAAAGCGAGTCTGAGCGTGACCACAACCGCCGATTACACCGACAAGATCCCCAACAACGTCGACCTGCATGAGGACCGCCGTTTGCAGCGCGCCCTGGAGTCGTGGCAGCCCAACTTCCTCAACTGGTGGCAGACCATGGGTCCCACCCTGCCCACCAAGGACGTCTACCTGCGCACCGCCGTCAATGTCGGGCGGGAGGGCTGGGCCCACTTCGGCCACGTGCCGATGAAGGACTACCGCTGGGGCATCTTTCTCGCCGAACGCAAAGGGGACCGCAGCATCGCCTTCGGCCAGCACAAGGGGGAGCCGGCGTGGCAGAAGGTGCCGGGCGAATACCGCTCCGAGCTGCGCCGCCTGATCGTGATCCAGGGCGACACGGAGCCGGCTTCGGTCGAGCAACAGCGGAATCTGGGCGCCACCGCACCCAGCCTCTACGACCTGCGGAACCTCTTCCAGGTCAACGTGGAAGAAGGCCGCCATCTTTGGGCCATGGTGTACCTGCTCCACGCCCACTTCGGTCGGGAGGGCCGTGAGGAGGCCGAGGAGTTGCTGCACCGGAACTCCGGCAGCGAAGACTCCCCGCGAATCCTCGGTGCGTTCAACGAGGAGACACCCGACTGGCTCTCGTTCTTCATGTTCACCTACTTCACCGACCGGGATGGCAAATACCAGCTGGGCACGCTGAAGGAGAGCGCCTTCGATCCCCTGGCGCGAACCTGCGAGTTCATGCTCAAGGAGGAATCGCACCACATGTTCGTCGGCACCACCGGCATCGATCGCGTCGTCGGCCGCACGGTGCAGCTCATGAAGGAGCACGACACCGATGACATCTCCGCCCACGGCGGGATCCCGCTGGCGGTGCTGCAGAAGTACCTGAACTTCCACTACAGCGTGTCGCTCGACCTCTTCGGTTCGGAGACGTCGACCAACGTCGCCAACTACTTCACCGCGGGGCTGAAGGGACGGTGGTTGGAGGAGCGGCGCGACGATGACCACCTTCTCCGTGGGCAATCCATCTCGGTCGACTCGATCACCAACGACGGTGAGATCGGCCAGACCGATGTTGATGCCCTCGTCGGGTTGAACACCGACCTGCGCAGGGAGTACATCTCCGATTGCCAAAACGGCGTCGACCGGTGGAACCGGACCATGGAGGACGCCGGGCTGCCCCAACGGCTGCGGTTGCCCCATGTGGCGTTCAACCGCCACGTCGGGGCGTATTCCGGCATCGAGACGACCTCGGCGGGCGAGAGGATCTCGGCCGAAGACTGGGACCGACGCCAGGGAGAATGGCTGCCGACCGCTGCCGACCGGGAGCATGTGCAGTCGCTGATGCAGCCCGTCCACGAACAGGGCAAGATCGCCGGTTGGATAGCTCCGCCGCCGAAGGGCATCAACGGGCAGCCCTTCGACTACGAATACGTTCACCTTGGCTAGGTCGAAGATCAGCCCCCGGCAGCTGGAGCGGCCCACCCGTGAGCACGATTGAGCGTGATCTGGCCGTCATCGGCGCCGGACCAGCAGGGCTGTACGCGGCCTATTACGCCGGCTTCCGGGGCATGACGAGCGCCATCCTCGACTCGCTACCCGAGCCGGGTGGCCAGATCGCAGCCATGTACCCCGAGAAACCCATCTACGACGTCGCCGGCTTCCCTTCGATCAAGGGACGTGACCTGGTGGCCGGGCTGGTGGAGCAGGCGGCCCGTTTCGAGCCGACGTACGTGCTCGACGAGCGAGCCAAGACCTTGTCCCGCGACGCGGACGGCATCATCGCCGTCGGCACGGAGAACGGCACCGAGGTGCGGGCCCGGGCCCTGATCATCAGCGGGGGAATCGGCACGTTCACCCCTCGCCCACTGCCTGCAGGCGACGAGTGGCTCGGCCGGGGCCTGGCGTTCTTTGTTCCGACCTTGGAAGCGCACGCCGACCAGGACGTGCTGGTGGTCGGCGGCGGGGACAGCGCCTGTGACTGGGCACTGAGCCTGGAGCAGATCGCCCGCACCGTGACGTTGGTCCATCGTCGTGCCAAGTTCCGGGCCCACGCCCACACCGTCGAACAGCTGCATGCGTCATCGGTCGAGGTGATCACCGATGCCGAGGTCACCAGCTTGTTCGGCAGTGGTCGAGTCGATCGAGCCGAGATCACGACCAAGGACGGGACAAAGGACGTCCGGCCGGCGAACGCGGTCATCGCCGCCCTCGGCTTCACCGCCAACCTCGGTCCCATCCGCGGGTGGGGTGTCGAGATCGTCGGTAACCGCTACATCTCGGTCGACACCACGATGGCGACCAACCTCCCGGGCGTGTACGCCGCGGGAGACATCACCGACTATCCCGGCAAGGTCCGCCTCATCTCGGTTGGCTTCGGCGAGGCTGCCCTGGCGGTCAACAACGCCGCCGTCCAGCTCAACCCGGACGAGCAGCTGTTCCCGGGCCATTCGTCCGACACCCAACCCGTGCCCGCCTGAGCGAGGAGGAGCCATTGCCCTATGTGATCGCGGCTGCCTGCATCGATACCACCGACATGTCGTGCATCGAAGAATGCCCGGTGGACTGCATCTATGAAGGCGACCGCAAGCTCTACATCCATCCCGGGGAATGCATCGACTGCGGTGCCTGCGAACCGGTGTGCCCGGTCGAGGCCATCAGCCAGGACCGGCGGGTTCCCGACGGCGAGGCCGAATTCATCGCAGACAACGCCCGGTTCTTCAATGACGCCCTTCCTGGCCGCGACGACCCCCTCGGATCGCCTGGCGGCGCCGCCAGCGTCGGGCGCCTCGGCACCGACACCGCGCTCGTGGCCAGCTACGAGGCCGACTGATGGCCGAGGCGCAGGGAGTACCAGCCCGAAAGCTCACCGACGCCGAGCTTGAACGCCAAGGCGTCCAGGCCCACGCCACCCGGCACTGGGTCTTCCTCCACGGCACTGCTGAGCAATTCCGCACCCATACCCAGCGGATGCTGGAGTTGGAGCAGGAATACCTGCGTCGGCATCCGCAACGCACCTGGCAGGGCAGCGGCGGCGGGGAGGGCACCGCAGCCACGACCATCGCCCGGGAGGCCCGCATCCGCGACCTGGTGCACACCCTGACCACCGAGGTGTTCAGCCTCCTCGACGCCAACGCCGCCGGGGCCGAGGGCGGCCCCGCCCCCGATGCCGAGGGAGGGAAGGCGAAGCTGCTGGCGGCCTTCGCCGCCGCACCCGATGGGGCGCTGCACAAGCTGGAGGCCCACCAGATCGCCCGGGGTGTGGCGTCCAGCGCCCAGCTGGCCGCATCGCTGTACAAGCAGGATCCACCGCTGCTGCGGGCCGACGGCGACATGCGGGTGATCACTGACGCCGGCCGGGCCTGGCTGGCCGAGCATCCCGTGGCGTGGAGCCCATCGGTGGAGTGAGCACACCCCTCGCCTGACTGAGCGCGCCGGAGCGGCGCCCTGGTTGAACTGCGGGTGAATGCCACATGATCGGCACCTCCGCGCCATAGGGTCGGTCCGTACCCGGCCTCAGCAGAGGCCGGCGCCCCAGGACCTGTGAGGCTGCCGTGCACTTGGCCGAGATATCCGCCGCTGGTTCCGGACAGGAGGCGGCGACCGGATCCGCCGCATCTCCCCCCGCCACCACCGTCGTCCTCGATACCAGCGTCCTGCTGGCTGACCCCGAGTCCATCTTCTCGTTCGGTCCCGCGGACGTCGTCCTCCCGCTGAAGGTCATCGAAGAGCTCGACAACCACAAGGGTCGCTTCGACGAGGTGGGGAGGGCAGCCCGGGAGGTGGCCCGGCTCCTCGAGGAGCTCCGAGCCACCTCACCGGGCAAGGACCTGAAAGAACCGACACCGCTTGTCGGGGGCGGCACCATCCGCGTCGTCATCAACGGTCTCAAGCTCGACCGGGTGCGGGAACTCGGCTTGGACATCGAGAAGGCCGACAACCGGATCCTGGCGGCCGCTCTCGGCGTCGGCCAACCTGTCACCCTTGTCTCCGCCGATGTCAATCTTCGCCTGAAGGCGGCCGCCGTCGGACTCAACGCCGAGGAGTACCGCCAGGTCCGGGCCAATTTTCACACCGAGGCCCATCCCGGCTGGAGATCACTGCAGGTCTCGGCTCGGCTGATCGACGCCCTCTTCGACGCCGGGGGCCGCGGCCTCACCGACAGCGGCCTCACCGAGGATGACCGCGAGGTGATCCGGAGCCTGGCCGTCAACGAGTTCGGGGTCCTCAACGCCGGGCAACAGTCCGCTCTGGTCCGCCGCCACAAGGGCCGCCTCCACGTCCTGCCCCGCAGCATCGAAGCGTGGGGCCTGCGGCCCCGCTCCAAGGAGCAACGCTTCGCCCTCGAGCTGTTGATGGACCCGCGGGTGCCGATCGTCGGTCTCTCCGGCCGGGCCGGGACAGGCAAGACGATCCTGGCCATCGCCGCAGCCCTGGAGCAGACCTTCGAGCCCGGCGAGGGCCAGCGCTACGACCGCATCATGGTCCTCCGCCCCTTGGTGGCCGTCGGCCGCCAAGACATCGGGTTTCTTCCCGGCGACAAGAACGAGAAGCTCGAACCCTGGTTCGCCCCGGTCGAGGACACCATGGCCGCCCTGCGCGAGGACCTCGACCACAGCAAAGCCCGAGCGATGCTCGAGGGGTGGGTGGAGGAGGGAACACTGTCGATGGAGGCGGTGACGTTCCTTCGGGGCCGTTCTCTCCAGCGCACCTTCATCATCGTCGACGAGGCCCAGAACCTGGAGCCGTTGACCCTGAAGACCATCTTGACCAGGCTGGGCTCGGGATCCAAGGTCGCCCTCGTCGGCGACGTCTCCCAGATCGACAGCCCCTTCGTGTCCGAGCGCACCTCGGCCATCAGCATCCTCGCGGACCGCTTCTCCGGCCAGGACCTCTTCGGCCATCTGGTGCTGACCCAGGGTGAGCGCTCCCCGGTGGCCGACCTGGCAGCCGAGCTCCTCTGACCGCCATGACGACGATCGACGACCTGCGCGAGGCGGCACGCTGGGCCGGCCCATGAGCGCCACGATCCTGCTCATCGTGTTGGTCATCGTGGTGGTCGGGGCCGTCACCACCGGGGTTCGGCGACGGCGGGGGCACGAGGTCCCGGCCTGGGAGATGGAAAACGAAGCGAGCGCTCGATTCGTTCCCTCTTCCGATCCGCACCATCCCCGGTGCCCTCGCTGCCACGGTCATGGGAGGCTGGCAGGACTGACCGGGAGGGAGTGCCCGGTCTGTCTCGGCCACCGACACGTCCGCTTCGGGCCTGAGGCCTGACTCCGGCGGCTCCTTCCCGGGCAGGTGCAGCCCGGGCAGGAGGCTAGGGCTTGATCGCCCGGTTGCGGTCGGCCATCACGGCCTTGGTCGACCCGAATGAGAGCAACGACCACCGGGACCGGGCGGAGAGAACCCGGCCCAGGCACAGGGCAGCCCCGATGGAGAAGGCCGAGAGGACCGACCCGACCGACCCGACCGAGAGGCACGAACCGACCGAACCGATGGACAGGACCGACCCCTTGGATCCGATCGACAGCAACGAGTCCTCCGACCACAGAGACCAGGTGGAGCCCGACGGTGTCGTTCCTCGCATCCCATCATCATCCCGGGAACTCCGCCGTCACACAAGGGGCCGGGGGACTCAGGACCGACGCAACGCCGGCAGCAGCTCCTGCTCGGCCCAGTCGATGAACGGGGCCTGGGACTCGCCCCCGACCTGCACCAGCGCCACATGGGTGTATCCGGCCGTGGGGAACGCCTCGATGGCCTTGACGAACTCGTCGACGTCGGATCCGCAGGGGATCGACGCGGCGACATCGTGGGGTGTCACGAACTGGGTGGCCCCGGCGAACCCCGCCGTTCCGGGGAGCTCGGCGTTGACCTTCCACCCGCCGGCGAACCACCGGAACTGGTCATGGGCCCGGGCCACCGCCGCGTCCCGGTCGGTGTCGAAACAGACCGGTATCTGGCCCACCTTCGGCTTCCCTGACCCTCCTGCGCCCTCGAACAGCTCGACCAGGCGGGCCTCGGGTTCGACGCCGATCATGACATCGGCCTTGGCACCCGCCAGGTCGCACGACGCCCGCCCGGACACGGCGATGCCGAGGGGGATGGGCGAATCCGGCAGGTCCCACAACCGGGCCGAGTCCACGTGGAAGTGCTTTCCCTCGTAGGTGACGTAGCCGCCCTTCCACAATGCGGTGATGATGTCCACGGCCTCGGTAAGCATGGCGTGGCGAGTGGTGACCGGTGGCCAGCCACCTCCGGTCACATGCTCGTTGAGGTTCTCGCCCGCACCTAGGCCGAGCGTGAAACGATTGTCGGACAGCAGGGCCACGGTTGCCGCCTTCTGGGCCACGACCGCCGGGTGGTACCGCTTGATCGGGCAGGTCACATAGGTCATCAAACCGATCCGCTCCGTCGCCTGGGCGGCGGCACCGAGGACACTCCACGCGTACGGGGCGTGACCCTGGGCGTCCAGCCACGGGAAATAATGGTCGGAGATCACCGAGAAATCGAAGCCCGCCGCCTCGGCGGCCACCAGATCGTGCACCAGGGCCTGGGGACCGGACTGCTCGCACATCATCGTGTAGCCCCATTCCGTCATGGCCACGCTCCTTGTCATCGATGGACCCTTCCTTGGTACCCCCTGGAGCCGGTCCCGACTCCCCATTCGAGCGCCGATTGGTCCCACGCCGCGACTTGCGCTACACCTGTTAGCTCATGTGTGGCATAGCAGCCCAATGGGGTCGGCCTGATGCAGCGTCAGGCTGGCGGATGCTGGACCGCCTGAAGCACCGCGGGCCAGACGATCGCGGCGACCTGACGATCGGCCGAGCGTGGTTGGGCCACACCCGGCTGTCCATCGTCGACGTGGTCGGCGGCCACCAGCCCATGACCGTGAGGGATCACCGGGTCGCCATCGTCGCCAATGGGGAGATCTACAACCATCGGGACCTGCGGGCCGACCTGGACCGAGCACACGAGGACCGGCCGGTGACGTGGCAGACCGTCTCGGACAGCGAGGTGGCCCTGCACGTCATCGATCGGGACGGGCCCGCAGGGCTGGCCAAGCTCCGCGGCATGTTCGCCCTCGCCTTTAGCGACGGGCGGGACCGCTTCTTGCTGGCCCGGGACCCGGTCGGCATCAAGCCGCTGTACTGGGCCCACCACGACGGAACCGTGGTGGCCGCCTCGGAGCTGAAGGCCTTTGATCCTGCGCTCCGACCGTGGGTGGAGTCGTTTCCCCCGGGCCACTACTGGACGCCGGCCGAAGGACTGGTCCGCTTTGCCACCGCGGTACCCGACCGGGTGCGCCGACCGGTCGATCGCCCGGCGCGCTCCGACGCCGAGGATCTGGAGGAGATTCGCAACGTCCTCGTGACCGCCGTCGATCGGCGGATGATGGGCGACGTTCCCGTGGGCTGCTTCCTCTCCGGTGGCCTCGACTCGAGCATCATCGCCGCCATCGCCGCCCGGTGGGTGCAGCGGAGGGGCCAACGCCTGCAGACCTTCGCGGTGGGCACCCCCGACTCCGCCGATGTGGCCGCCGCCCGGGTCGTGGCCGAGGTTCTGGGGACCGACCATCACGAGGTGTCCCTGTCGCCCGAGGAGAATCTCGATGTCGTCCCCGAGGTCGTTCGATCCATCGAGCACTTCGACCCGTCGCTCGTGCGTAGCGCCGTCGCCAACTACGTCCTGGCCGAGTTGGCCGCCCGCCACGTGAAGGTGGTCCTGACGGGTGAAGGTGCCGATGAGCTCTTCGGCGGTTATGAGTATCTCCACGAGGGCGACTACGACCACCCTGAGCACCTGCACGCCGAATTGGTCCGCTCCGTCGAAGAGCTCCACGGCCTCAACCTGCAGCGATGCGACCGGGTGACCATGGCCCACGGGCTCGAAGCCCGGGTGCCGTTCCTCGACGTGGATGTCATCGAGGCGGTCCTGGCCATCCCACCCGCCCTCAAGGTGCCGACGGGCGACCGGATGGAGAAGGATCTGCTGCGCCGGGCCTTCGAGGGCTGGATCCCCGACTCGATCCTGTGGCGGACCAAGGCGCAGTTCGGTGACGGTTCGGGTGCTGCGTCGGTCCGGGTGACCGTCGGCGACAGCGTGAAGCTCAGCGACTTCGACCTCGAGCGGGGGGCCATCGAGCCGCCCCTGCGGACCCGTGAGGAGGTCGCCTACCATCGCATCTGGGCGTCGGCGCTGGCCCCGACCCGGCCCGAGGCCACCCTCTTTCGTTTCGCCACGGCCTGAATGACCGCTACTAGAGGCCTTTGTCCGGCGGAGCCGGAGGTTTGAGTCAAGTTTTTGACTTTGGTGGCTGTTCAGGCGGCGATTCCGGATCGGGTGGCGAGGTCGTCGAGGGCTCGGCGTAGCGGGGCGGGGCTGT
>JBPCNZ010000145.1:0-56302 GCA_051000755.1 Acidimicrobiales bacterium
CCCCCCCCCCCCCCCCCCCCCCCCCCTCTCCCTCCCCCCCCCCCCCCTTCCCCGCCCCCCCCCCCCCCCCCCCCCACGCCAAGGCCGGCAAGACGGCGCTCGGCACCGACCGTTACCTGTCATGGACCGTCTTCGAGCGCAGCCCCGACGCCGCCGACGCGGCCCGGGAGGACGGGTTCGCCGTGGTCGGCCTGGAGCTGGCCGACGGCGCCGTTCCCCTCCATCTCCTTGACGCCGGCCCCGACGTGTGCCTGGCCATCGGCCATGAGGACCACGGGCTGACGACCGCCACCCTCGCCGCCTGCGACGCCGTCGCCTTCCTCCCCCAACTGGGCCGGGTGGGCAGCCTCAACGTGGCCACCGCGGCGGCTATCGGTCTCTACGAGCTTCGCCGCAAGGAGTGGGGGTAGTGGAGGCCGTGGCCGCGGCCCGAACCCTGGCCGAGAGGGTGCTCTTCCCCTCGGCCATGGCCATCGAACGCTCCACCGTCGTCCCTCTCGCCTACCTCGACGCCTTGGCCGAGGCCGGCCTGTACGGCCTGTACGGGCCGCCCGACGCCGGCGGCCTCGACGCCGACCAACGCAGCGCGGCCCGGGTCGTCGAGGCCCTGGGCGGGGCCAGCCTGACCACGGCGTTCATCTGGATCCAACACCACAGCACGGTGCGGGCCCTGCGGTCGGCCCGCCCAGCCCTGCGCGAGGCCTGGATGGCCCCCCTGTGCCGGGGCACGATCCGTTCGGGGATCGCCTTCGCCGCCCTCCGCCGCCCCGGGCCACCGGCCATGGTGGCGGAACCCGCGGGCGACGGTTGGCTCCTCACCGGCGACGCCCCCTGGGTCACCGGCTGGGAGCGGATCGGGGTCGTCTACACCGGCGCCCGCCACGGCGACGGGGTGGTCTGGGCCCTCGTTGATGCCACCGAGGCACCGACACTCACCGCCAGCGCCTCCGAGCTGGCGGCCGTCGCCTCCTCATCTACCGTCGCCCTGCACCTCGACGGCCATCCGGTTGGAGCCGACCGGGTGGTGGCCGTCGAGCCCTTCGCCGACTGGACCGTACGGGATGCCCACGACCCGCGTACCAACGGCTACCTGGCCATCGGGGTGGCTGCCCGGGCCGCCGACCTAAGCGGTCAAGCGTCACTGACCACGGCCGTCGACCGGGCCCGCGACGCCCTGGACCAGGCTCAGGGTGACGAGGTGATCACCGCCCGGGCCGAGGCGTCCCTGCTGGCCGTGCGCGCCACGACCGTCCTGGTCGTGGGTGGCGGCGGCCGCTCCGTCGAGCTCGGCCACCACGCCCAGCGTCTGGCCCGGGAGGCCATGTTCCTCCTGGTCTTCGCCCAGACGGCGTCGATCCGCGACGCTCAGCTGGCCGCCCTCACCGCCGGAGCGGTCCGACCCGGAGGTGGCTGACCCCGCCCCCCCCGACCGCCGGCGCCCCCTACCGGGCCCGCCCGGCGCCGGCCGATCAGACCCGGAGGGGGTCGACCTCGACCCGCACCCGGGCCGCGGGTCGGCCCACGCCGGCGAGAGCGTCGGCCAACACGGCAGGATCGCCGGCCCGGATGAGCCACCGTCCGCCCTCGGGCCCGAGCACGTCGATCCCGGGAAGGCCGGCCAGGGCGTCCACCATCTCAGGGGCGCCCTCACCGCCGATGGCGGCCAGGGCCGCGAACGGGGGCCAACCCAGCGCAGCACGCACCTCCCGTTCCCCCGCCGCCGCCCGATCAGGATCGGCGGCGAGAGCGGCGGCGATCACGACGTGATCGGGAACCCGGGTCTGCACGAGGACCCGCCCGGCCCGCCCGCCGACAATCCGCGAGGCCCGGGCCAGCAACCCGAGCGCCTCCTCACCGGCCCGGAAGCGGGGGGCGAGCAGCTCGCCGTCGAAGTCGAGGAAGGCCACCGCGTCCAGCCGCCCACCCCGCCAACCTCGGTGCAGGACCGCCTCGGTGCCCACCATCACGTCGGCCTCGCCATCCCCGTCGGGGGGCGCCGGGGTAGCAGCGGTGACCTCGACCACGGCCCGGCCCGCCAGGCTGGCCAGCTCCTCCCGGGCTCGGCTGACCCCGACCCGTAGCTGGCGCAGGGTGATCGACCCGCACGCCGTACACAGCCACGGCCGGGTCCACCGGCACTGAGGGCACACCAGACGCCGCTGGGCCCCCCCGTCAACGTCGCCCCCCTCACCCTCACCCTGGCCCCGGTCCTCGGCCATGGCCGAGCCGCAGCGGTCGCAGCGGGCCACCGTTCCACACGCCCGGCAGGCGAGAAGGCGGGCCCGGCCCTTCCGGTTCAGCACGCACGCCACCCGCCCGCCGTCCCGCACCATGCGCACCAGCGCCTCGGAGTACAGGCCCAGTCGGGGGTCATCGGCCCGGCGGTCGACGACCTCGAGGGGGGCCCAACCGTCCCGTTCGAGGCGCCGGGACGGGACCACCACCTTTGATGCCACTGCCAGCAGGTCGAGGGTCGGGCAGGCGCTGGTGACGATGCACGCAGCACCCGCCCGGCGGGCCCGCTCGGCGGCGACGGTGGTGGCGTCCCACGTGGGATTCTGCTCCTGGTGGAGACCTTCGTCGTGGCCGTCGATGACGACCACCGAGGCCAAACCCGGGCAGGGCGCCCAGGCCGCGGCCCGGGCCCCGACCACCACTGCGGCTCCGGCCCGGGCCTGGGCCCACTGCTCGGGAACCAGGGCGATGCCTGACCCCGACCCCGCTCCCGGGCCCGGCCCTGACCCGGCCCGCCGCAACCGCCCGGCCAGAACGGTGGCGGCGGCGATGGAGGGCGCCACGACCAGGGTCGGGCCGTTCTGGGCCACGGTGGCGACGACGCCGACAGGGTCCACGTTCGGTGGCAGCCGCATCAGGGCCGGTCCTGCGGGTCCACGTTCGGACGGGGCGAGGGCGTCGGCGACCATGCCGGCCACGGCCTGGGCCGCGGTGGTGGTCAGCCGGGGCGGCGGGGGCGGCGTCAGGGCCGGCGCCGGGAGGTCCCGGACAGCCCACAGCGGTGACGCCGTTCGTAGCAGCGCCGACCGGCGGCCGGCCCAGCGCCACGCGGCCCAGGCGGCCAGGTCGACCAGGGCCGGCTCCGGCCCCCAGCCTCGGCGGTGGGAGACGGGCCGGAGGGTCCTCGCCGGGTCCGGCTCGACGTCGGTGGCGACCACCCAGGCCCCTACCCGGCGGCCGCCCAGGGCGACGCGGACCATGGTGCCCACGCCGACGCGGCCCACCAGGTCGTCGGGGACCAGGTAGTCGAACTCCTTGTCGAGGGCGGCGACGTCGGTGACGACGCGCACGGCCGGCCCCGTCGTCACGGCCGTCACGGCCGGACGGGCAAGGCCGCTAGAGCCCGACGGCGGAGGAGAAGTCCTTCAGGCGGTCGGTCTGCTCCCAGGTGAAGTCCGGGTCGGGGCGCCCGAAGTGCCCGTAGGCGGCCGTCTTGCGGTAGATGGGCCGGCGCAGATCGAGGTCCCGGATGATGGCGGCGGGCCGGAGGTCGAAGACCTCCCGGACCGCGGCGCTGATCCTGTCCGGGTCGACCTGCTCGGTCCCGAACGTGTCGACCATGATCGACACGGGCTGGGCCACGCCGATGGCGTAGGCGACCTGGATCTCGCAACGGCTGGCGGCACCGGAGGCCACCACGTGCTTGGCCACCCACCGGGCGGCATAGGCGGCGGAACGGTCGACCTTGGAGGGATCCTTGCCGGAGAAGGCGCCGCCGCCGTGGCGGGCGGTGCCGCCGTAGGTGTCGACGATGATCTTGCGCCCGGTCAGGCCGGCGTCGGCGTGCGGTCCGCCCTGCTCGAACTTCCCGGTCGGGTTGGCCAGCACCTGGTAGTCGTCGTCGGCGAACCCCTCCGGCACCAGCGGGGAGATCACATGGTCGCGCAGGTCGGGCTTGAGCAGCGTCTCGAGGTCCACGCCGGGGTCGTGCTGGGTGGAGATGAGCACCGTGCGCAGGCGGGTCGGCCTGCCGTCCTCGTAGTCGAACGTGACCTGGGTCTTGCCGTCGGGTCGCAGGTAGTTGAGGACGCCGGTCTTGCGGACCTGGGTGAGCCGCTCGGCCAGCCGGTGGGCCAGCCAGATCGGCATGGGCATGAGGTCGGGCGTCTCGTCGCAGGCGTAGCCGAACATCATCCCCTGGTCGCCGGCCCCCTGCGCGTTGAGCAGGTCCTCCCCGCTGGTGCCCGAACGTACCTCGAAGGCCGTGTCCACGCCCTGGGCGATGTCGGGCGATTGGGCCCCGATGGAGACGCTGATGCCGCAGGTGCGGGCGTCGAATCCCATCTCTGAGCTGTTGTAGCCGATCGAGCTGACGACCTCGCGGACGAGGGTCGGCACATCGAGCTTGGCCGTGGTGGTCACCTCACCGGCCACGTGGATCAGGCCGGTGGTGAGCATCGTCTCGCACGCCACCCTCCCCGCCGGGTCATCGGTCAGGACGGCGTCGAGGACCGAGTCGGAGATCTGGTCCGCCATCTTGTCGGGATGACCCTCGGTCACCGATTCGGAGGTGAAGGTCCAGCGGGTCACATGCACTCCTCGTGGTTGATGGCAATCATGGGGTGGTTCAACGCTCTTCCCCGCCGTCCGACCCCTCGGGGATCGGACGGTGGCGACGATAGGCGACGACGGCGTCGACCACCGAGGCGGCTACCTGCGCCTTGTCGGCCAGGCCCACCTCGTGGGCCCGGCCGTCGGCGTCGACGATCACGACCGCGTTGGTGTCGTGGGAGAATCCCGCACCGGGGGCGGCCACGTCGTTGGCCACGATCAGGTCGGCCCGTTTGGAGGCCAACTTGGCGGCGGCCAGGTCGACGAGGGCCTGGAGGCTGGCCAGGTTGCGGCCGGTGGGATCGACGGTCTCGGCCGCGAATCCGACCAGTGTCTGCCCGGGCCGGCGGCTGGCGCCCAGGCCGGCGAGGATGTCGGTGGTCTGCTCGAGGACGACGTCGGGGATGCCGGCATCCTTCTTCAGCTTCCCGGCGAACGCCGTCCGGGGCCGGAAGTCAGCGACGGCGGCGGCCATGACGACGATGTCGGCGGAGGGGGCGTGGGCGGAGACCACGGCCTCCATCTGCGCCGCCGTCTCCACCCGGATGGCCTCGATGCCGGTGGGCACCGGGCGGTCGGTCGTGGTGATCATGAGGACCGTGGCCCCTCGATGAGCCAGTTGCTCGGCCACCGCGTGGCCCTGCTTGCCCGAGGAACGATTGCCGACGTAGCGCACCGCGTCGATCGGTTCGCGGGTGCCCCCGGCGGTGACCAGGGCCCGGAGACCGGCGAGCTCGGAACCGGCGGCCAGGATCATGGAGGCGGCCGCGACGATGTCCTCCGGTTCGGCCAGCCGCCCTTGTCCTTCGTCACCCCCGGCCAGGCGCCCGGTCCCCGGGGCCACCACGTGCACGCCGCGGCGGGCGAGGGTGGCCATGTTGTCGGCGACGGCGGGGTGCTCCCACATCTCGGTGTGCATGGCCGGGCAGACCACGACCGGCGCCCGGGTGGCGAGAAGGGTGGCGGTCAGCAGGTCCGACGAGATCCCCGCGGCATAGGCGCCAAGCAGCCGGGCGGTGGCCGGCACGATGAGGATGAGGTCCGCCCCTCGGCCGAGACGGGTATGGGGAATGGGCGACGGCCCGTCCCACAACGACGTCTGGGCCCGCTCCGACCCGAGCGCGGAGAAGGTGAGCTCGCCCACGAAGCGCGTCGCACCCCGGGTCAACACGGGGCTGACGTGGGCGCCGGCGTCGACCAGGCGACGGCAGACCTCAACGGCCTTGTACGCGGCGATGCCGCCGCAGACCCCGAGCACGATCCGTCGCCCGGCCAGGGGCGGCGCAGGCTGGATTATTCGGCTGCCTCGGGCTCCTCGGCGAGCTCTTCGTCGGTCGGCCGGTGATAGGTGATCTTGGCCGCCGAGATCTCCTCCAGGGAGATCGAGAGGGGCTTGCGCGACACCGACGTGACCTGGGGGGGCACGATCGTGCCCAGGCCCTCACCCAGCTGGTTGAAGTACGAGTTGATCTGACGGCCGCGCATGGCCGCCAAGGTGACGAGGGTGAACTTGGAGTCCACCCGATCGAGCAGGCTCTCCAGAGGCGGGTCCATCATCGTGGGGCGGCGTTCGACCATTCGGGGGGATCTCTCTTCCTCAGTGCCGTACGGGCAGGTTCCGCTCAAGCGGAACGGTGTCGTTGCACTATACCGGCCAACTCGGCCGCGGCCCGGTCCACCTCGTCGTTGACCACCACGTGGTCGGCCAGCCTCCGGCCGTCCCGCTCCTCGTCGATGCCCAGTTGGACTCGGGCCTCCACGCTGGCCGGAGCGTCGCCTCTGGCCTCCAGCCGGGCCCGTTGCGCCTCCACGGTGGGGGCGACGATCAGGATGATCACCGCCTCGGGGTAACGATCACAGATCTGGCGGGCCCCGTCGAGCTCGATCTCCAGCAGAACGTCGCGCCCCGGCGGCGGGTCCGGTGTCGGGGTCCCGTAGAGGCGGCCGTTGCCGGGGAAGGTTGTCCACTCGAGGAACCCGCCGGCGTCGACACGGGCCATGAACGCCTCCCGCTCGACGAACACGTAGTCGTCTGCACCCTCCCCGGCGCGGCGGGGTCGCGTGGTCCACGAGCGGGACAGCCACAGTCGCTTGTCCGTGTCCACCAGCCGCTGCACCACGGTCCCCTTGCCCACCCCGCCGGGCCCGGACACGACGAAGATCAGGTGGTCAGGCAACGGCGGGCGTTTGACCTGCGGCCGGAGACTCAGGCCAGCTTCTCGAACAGCTTCTTGCGCTGCTGGTCGCCCAGGCCCTGCACCCGACGGCTCTCGGAGATCCCGACGTCCTCCATGAGCCGGCGGGCCTTGACCTTACCGAGACCGGGAAGGGACTCCAACACGGACAAGACCTTCATCTTGCCGACGATCTCGTCGGTGTCGCCCTGCTCGAGCAACTCGGCGAGGGTCAACGATCCCATCTTGAGCTTCTCTTTCAACTCTGCTCGCACCCGGCGGGCAACGGCGGCCTTCTCCAGTGCGGCTTGTCGCTGATCCGGGGTCAAGGCTGGGGGCAACGGCATGAGCAGGGACCCTAGCGCGAGGCGACCCGAGCGGGGGCCGCCGGAACAGGCCGGCCGGCTCCCCCGCCGACCTAGGAGAGGGAGCCGACGAGTTGCTGTGCCGCGCCCTGCCGGTCGGCTGCCGCGGTCACCGCCCGACCGATGACGAGCAGGTCGGCGCCGGCAGCCAGCGCCGCCTCCGGGGTGGCGCTGCGGGCTTGATCGTTGAGAGCGGTCCCCCCCGGGCGGATACCGGGAACCACCGCCAACAGCTGGGGGGCGATGCTCTTGGCCTCGGCCACGTCGCCCGCGGCACACACGACGCCGGCGCAGCCGCTGGCGGCCGCCGCCCGCACACGGTTGCCCAGGATGTGGGCCGGCGCGCCGGCGTCGCTCGTGAGCACGGTGACGGCCAGAGCCCGGGGCGCTTCCATGCCGGCCCTCTCCGCACCGTCGGCCAGGCCGTCCACGCCGGCCCGCAGCATCGCTTCGCCGGTGAAGGCGTGCAGGGTCAGGTAGGACACCCCGAGCGCCCCGAGGACGCGGGCGGTGCGCTCCACGGTGGTGGGGATGTCAGCCAACTTCAGGTCGAGGAACACCGCGAAGCCGTTGTCGATCATCTCGCTCACGATGCTCGGCCCGGCCGCGGTGAACAGCTCCAGGCCGACCTTGACCACATCGAAGTACGGGCGCAGTTCGCGGGCCAGGCGGTTGGCGGCCACGGCGTCGTCGACGTCGAGGGCGAGGGCCAGGCGCGACGTGACCTCGGGGCGGACCCCTTCAGCGGTCGTCATGGGCCCTTCCTACCAGGTCCCGGATGTGACGGACATCATGGTGGCGGCACCAGGCGGCCAGCTCCCGGCTCACCCGCGCTGCGGCCCGCGGATCGGCGAAGGTGGCGGTGCCGACGGCGACGGCGTCCGCCCCCGCGACCAGCACCTCGGCGGCATCGGCGCCCGTCGTCACCCCTCCGACACCGACGATCGGGGTCCGGGGATGGGAGCGGCGGCACTCGAAGACGGCCCTGACCGCGACGGGGTGGAGAGCCGGTCCCGAGACTCCGCCGCCCCCGCCGCCGAGCACGGCCCGCCCCGTGACGGGATCCAGAGCCAACCCCATGAGGGTGTTGACCAGGGTCAGGCCACCGGCACCGGCCTCGAGCACGGCGCCGGCGATGGCGGGGAGGTCGGTGACGTTGGGGCTCAACTTGGCCCACAACGGCAGGCCGCAGGGCTCGAGGCCGCCGGTGACCGCCGCGATCGCAGCCGCCGCCGACTCCTCGCCATGGGCGAACATGTGGCGGCTGTCCTCGATGTTCGGGCAGGAGATGTTGGCCTCGACGGCGACGATGGCCTGCGCCGCGCCGCCCCCGAGTCGCGCCTCGACGACGGCTCGGGCCAGGATGGCCGCCGCCTCTCCGAAGTCGGCCACCGTGAAGCCCCAGATGCTGGCTACCACCTTGGCCCCGGTGGCGGCTAGGGCTGGCAACTGGGCCGACAACCAGGCCGCCATGCCCGGGTTCTCCAGGCCCACGCTGTTGAGCATCCCGGCGGCGGTGGGATGCAGCCGCGGTGACGGGTTGCCGTCCCACGGTCCGGCGGACACGGACTTCACCGTGACCGCCCCCAGCCCCGCCAGGTCGATGTAACGGGCCAGCTCGGCGCCGTGCCCGGAGGTGCCCGACGCGGTGAGGACCGGGGTGGCCAACTCCACCGGGCCCACTCGGGTCCTCAGGTCGACGGCCCTCTGCCCGGGGAGGACCCGCACGATCGCCGGTCCCCTCACGATCAGTCGTCGAGGGGCAGCTGGTCGACGGCGTGCAGCTCCTGGAGGCTGCGGACGACCACGCCGTCCTGGCCCCGCTCGGCGATGCCGGCCGCCGCGGCCCGGGCCGCGGCGATGGTGGTCAGGCACGGCACCTTGTGATCCATGGCCGCCCGGCGGATGTGGGCACCGTCGGCGCGCGGTCCCCGCCCCCGGGGGGTGTTGACGACCAGGTGGACCTCACCGGAGCGGATCAGCTCGACGGAGTCGGCACCTCCTGCCCCGTCACCGCCGGCCCCGTGCTCTCCCGGCCCCTCGACGCCGACCTTGGCGACCAGGATCTCGACAGGGATGCCTGCGCCCTCGAGCGCGGCCGCCGTACCCGACGTGGCCGCCAGGGAGAAGCCGAGGCGCACGAAGGAGCGGGCCACCCCCAGGCCGGCCTCCTTGTCGCGGTCGGCCAGGGTGAACAGGACCCGCCCCCCGAAGGGCAGGGGGCTCCCGGCCGCGACCTGGCTCTTGGCGAAGGCCCGGCCGAAGGTGGTGTCGATGCCCATGACCTCGCCGGTCGAGCGCATCTCGGGGCCGAGGAGGGTGTCGGCGCCGGGGAAACGGTCGAAGGGCAGGACCGCCTCCTTCACGCTCACGTGCCCGCCTGCCGCCGGGGGGTGGACCAGACCCTCCGTGCGCAGCTCGGCCAGGGTGGCGCCGAGCATGACCCGGGCCGCGACGCGGGCCAGGGACACTCCCGTCGCCTTGGAGACGAACGGCACGGTCCGGCTGGCCCGGGGATTGGCCTCGATGACGTGCACGCTGGGCCCCCGTTCGCCGTGGACCACGGCGAATTGGACGTTCAACGGGCCACGCACTCCGAGGGCGTCGGCGATGGCCCGGGTGTGGCCCTCGATGGTGGCGATCACCCCCGGCGTCAGGGTCGGCGGCGGTATGACACAGGCACTGTCGCCGGAATGGACCCCGGCCTCCTCGACGTGCTCCATGACCGCTCCGATCAGGGTCTCCCCCGTCCCGTCCCTCACGGCATCCACATCGACCTCAGTGGCGTCCTCGAGGAAGCGGTCCACCAGCACCGGGCGCTCGGCGGACAGGCCACCCTCCCGCCCGAGCGAGCCGGAGACGCCCATGGCCGCCATGGCCCGACGCAGGTCATCGGGGTTGTAGACGATCTCCATGGCCCGCCCACCGAGGACATAGCTGGGGCGGACCAGCGCCGGATAGCCGACCTCGGCGGCGACGGCCAGGGCGCCGTCGATGGTCACCGCTGTCCCTCCCGGCGGCTGGGCGATGCCCAGGCTGGTGCACAGCTCACTCCAGCGCTGCCGGTCCTCGGCCAGGTCGATGGCCTCGGCGGGGGTCCCCAGGATCAGCTCCGGGCTCAGCCGACCGGCGAGCTTCAACGGCGTCTGCCCGCCCAGGGAGACGACCACGCCGACCACCCGACCGGTGGCGCCCTCCACCTCGAGGATGTCGGTGACGTTCTCGATGGTGAGCGGCTCGAAGTACAACCGGTCACTGGTGTCGTAATCGGTCGAGACGGTCTCGGGGTTGCAGTTGACCATCACCGTCTCATAGCCGGCGTCGCGCAGGGCGAAGCTGGCCTGCACGCAGCAGTAGTCGAACTCGACGCCCTGGCCGATGCGGTTGGGCCCGGAGCCGAGGATGACGACCTTGTCCCGGTCCGACGGGCCCACCTCGTCGGTGTCCTCGTAGGTCGAATAGTGATACGGGGTGTGGGCTTCGAACTCGGCGGCGCAGGTGTCGACCGTCTTCATCGTCGCTCTCACCCCTGCGGCCAGGCGCGCCTGCCTGACGGCGGCGGCGCCCACCGGGTCCTCGGAGGTGGACCAGATGAACGCCAGCTGCTCGTCGGCGAAGCCCAGTCGCTTGGCCCGCCGCCAATCCGGCCGGGTCATGGCCCCCGGTCCGGCGACGTCCGCCAGGCGCCGGCGCTCGCATCCGACGGCGGCGATCTGGTCCAGGAACCAGGGGTCCACCCCGCTGGCGCGCGCCACGCGCTCGGTGGCGATCCCCCGGCGCAGCGCGGCCTCGAGGTAGAAGATGCGATCGGGGGTGGGCACGGCCGAGCGATGGATGAGGTCCTCGTCGGCCAGAGCGTCACGCTCCGCCTCGCCGGGATCGGCGCACAACCCCAGATGGCCCCGCTCCACAGACCGCAGCGCCTTCTGCAGCGATTCGGGGAAGGTCCGGCCGATGGCCATGGCCTCGCCCACCGACTGCATGCGCGTCCCGAGGACGTCGGGGATGCCGGGGAACTTCTCGAACGCCCATCGAGGCACCTTCGTCACGATGTAGTCGATGCTGGGCTCGAAGCACGACGGGGTCTGGCCGGTGATGTCGTTGGTGATCTCGTCGAGGGTGTAGCCCACGGCCAGCCGGGCGGCGATCTTGGCGATGGGAAATCCCGTCGCCTTCGACGCCAGGGCACTCGATCGGCTGACCCGGGGATTCATCTCGATGACAACCATCCGGCCGTCGGCCGGGTCGACGGCGAACTGGACGTTGGATCCACCGGTCTCCACCCCGATGCGCCGGATGCAGGCGAAGGCGGCGTCGCGCATCCGTTGGTACTCGGTGTCGGAGAGGGTCTGGGCTGGGGCCACCGTGATGGAGTCGCCGGTGTGGACCCCCATGGGGTCGACATTCTCGATGGAGCACACGACGACGCAGTTGTCTGCCGCGTCGCGCATCACCTCCAGCTCGTACTCCTTCCACCCGGCGATGGACCGCTCGATCAGGATCTCGCTGACCGGGCTGGCCGCCAGCCCCTCGCCGGCCAGTCTCTCGAAGCCGTAGCGGTCGACGGCGATCCCGGTCCCGGCACCACCCAGGATGTATGACGGGCGGACCATGAGCGGGTAGCCGATGCGGTCGGCCACGCTCATCGCCCCGTCCAGGTCGTAGGCGAAGCCCGACTCGGGCACGGCCAGACCGATCTCGGTCATGGCCGCCTTGAACTGGTCCCGGTTCTCGGCGGTGGCGATGGCCGTGGCATTGGCCCCGATCATCTCCACCCCGGCCGCCTCCAGCACCCCCCGCTCGTGGAGGGCCATGGCCAGGTTGAGGGCGGTCTGGCCCCCGAGGGTGGCCAGCAGGGCGTCGGGAGCCTCGCGCTCGATGATGGCGTTGAGCACGCCCTCGGTGAGGGGCTCGACGTAGGTCCGGTCGGCCAGGTCCGGGTCGGTCATGATCGTCGCCGGGTTGGAGTTGGCCAGGACGACCCGGTACCCCTCCTCGGCCAGCACCCGGCACGCCTGGGTGCCGGAGTAGTCGAACTCGCAGGCCTGGCCGATCACGATCGGGCCTGAGCCGATGACCAGGATCGTCTCCAGGTCGTTGCGACGGGCCATCAGCCGGTCCTCTCCGAACCCTTGCGACCGGTCTCCATCAGGACCCGGAACTCGTCGAAGAGATGGTGGGCGTCATGGGGTCCGGGGCCGGCCTCGGGGTGGTACTGCACGCTGAAGACCCGCTGCTCGGGGACGGCCAGGCCCTCCACCACGCCGTCGTTGCGGTTGATGTGGGTGACCTCGGCCCCGGTCACCGAGTCGGCGGCGATGGCGTAGTTGTGGTTCTGGCTGGTGATCTCCACCCGTCGACCATCGACGCGCTGCACGGGGTGGTTGCCCCCGTGATGGCCGAAGGCCATCTTGTAGGTCCGGGCGCCGAGGGCGGCCCCGAGCAGCTGGTGCCCCAGGCAGATCCCGAGCATGGGGACCTCGCCGATCAGGCCGCCCAGGGCTTCTACGGCGTAGCCCAGGGCCGCCGGATCCCCCGGCCCGTTGGAGAGGAACACCCCGTCGGGGCGCCGAGCGAGGACGTCGGAGGCGGAGGTCCAGGCGGGCACCACCTCCACCGTGGCGCTGCGGCCCAGCGCCCGCAGGATGGCGGCCTTGATGCCGAAGTCATAGGCCACCACCCGCAACGGTCCCGACCCCGTGTGGTACGGATCCGGCGTGGTGACCTCGGCCACCATGTCGATGCCCTCGGTCCCCGGCGCCGCCGCAGCGGCAGCCGCGATGGTCGTCTCGTCGGTGGCCCCCGGGCCCTCCAGAGCACCGAAGGCGCCGGGCATGGCGCCCGCATCGCGGATGTGACGGGTCAGGCGCCTGGTGTCCACCCCGGTGATGGCGGGGACACCGTGACGGAGGAGAAACGCCTCGAGGCTCTCGTCGGAGCGCCAGTTGCTGGGCCGCTCGGTGAGGTCACGCACGATCATCCCCCGGCAGAAGGGCCGCCTGCTCTCGTTGTCCGCCTCGGTGACGCCGTAGTTGCCGATGTGGGGGTAGGTGAAGCAGATCATCTGGCCGGCGTACGAAGGGTCGGTGAGCACCTCCTGATAGCCGCTGAGGACGGTGTTGAAGACCACCTCGCCGGTGGCCACCACGCTCTCGGCGCCGGCGACCGCCGCCCCCTCCGCCGGCGTGATGGCATCGGCCTCGGTCACGGTATGGGCCCGGGCCATGGCACCGGCCGCTTCGCCCTCGAAGCGGCTTCCGTCGGCCAGGACCAGCACCGCCGCGGGACGACGACCGGTCGGATGCTGGCGTGGGGGCGTCATCTGATCGCCTCCCCGTCACGAACCACGGCTTCGCCGGCACGGACGGTGTGGCGGACCCGGCCGGTCATGATCCGGCCCGCGTACGGGCTGTTGCGGCTCCGGCTCCCCGACCGGGCGGGGTCGAGAGCCCACTGCTCCGTAGGGTTGAACACACACAGGTTGGCCGGCTCACCGGCGACGATCGGCCGGCCGTGGCAATCGTCGATGCCGGCGATGGCCGCCGGCTGCCACGACAGCAGGGCCAGCACGGCCGGGACCCCGAGGCCCAGCTCGGTGAGGCTGAGCGACAGGGCCGCATCCAGGCCGATCATCCCCGGAGGGGCCTCCTCGAAGGAGGCTTCCTTGGCCTCCTGAGGATGGGGGGCATGGTCGGTGGCCACCGCATCGAGGGTGCCGTCGGCCAATCCCGCCTTGACGGCGGCGACATCGACGGCCCGGCGCAACGGGGGGTTCACCTTGAACACCGGGTCATACGAGCTCACGGCCTCGTCGGTCAGGGTGAAGTGATGGGGTGCGGCCTCGGCGGTGACATCCAGGCCTTCGGCCTTGGCCTGACGGACCCGGGCCACCGAGCCCGCCGTCGACAGGTGCAGGAAGTGCATCCTGGCCCCGGTCAGGGCGCACAGGGCCAGATCCCGGGCGACCATGACCTCCTCAGCGGCGGCCGGCTGTCCGGCCAGGCCGAGCCGGGATGACAACGGCCCCTCGTTCATGAGGCCCCCCGCGGCCAGAGCCGCGTCCTCACAGTGCTGGGCCAGCGTGACCCCGAGCGCCGAGGCGTACTCCAGAGCTCGGCGCATCACCCGGGGATCGGCGACTCCGGTGCCGTCGTCGGTGAACAACCGCACCCCGAGCGCCGCCATCTCGGCCATGGGGGCCAGCGTGATGCCGGCCCGTCCCACCGTGATGGCCCCGGCCACCCGGACGTCGCAACATGACGAGGCGCCGAGGTTGAGCACATGGCGGGCCACGGACGCGTCGTCGATGGCGGGCTCGGTGTTGGGCATGGCCACGATGGCGGTGTAACCGCCGAGGGCGGCGGCCCGGGCGCCGGATTCGACCGTCTCGGCCTCCTCCCTCCCCGGTTCGCGCAGGTGGGTGTGGAGATCGACCAGTCCCGGGGCGACAACGCAACCCTCGGCGTCGAGGGTCACCGCGCCGGCAGGCGCCGCCGCGCCCCCACCGACTTCGACGACCCGGCCACCGGCCACCACCACGTCGGCCCGCCGCTCACCGCTGCGGTCGATGACGGTGCCCCCCCGGATGACGAGAGGGGGCTGGGCTTCAACCGACACGATCAACTCCCGAACCCAGAAGGAGGTAGAGAACGGCCATGCGCACCGCCACCCCGTTGGCCACCTGCTGAGTGACCACGGAGGACGGCAGGTCGATCACGTCGGCCGCCACCTCGACGCCCCGGTTGACCGGCCCGGGGTGCATGATCATCGCCCCCGCCCCGAGGAGCCGGGCCCGTCTCCTGGTGAGGCCGTAGGTGGCGGTGTACTCCCGGAGGGAGGGCAGCAGGGCGTCGGTCATGCGCTCCTGTTGCAGCCGCAGGAGGTAGACGACATCGAGATCGGGGAGGACGGCGTCGAGGTCGTGGGAGACGGCGACCGGCCAGCCCACCAGGCTCGGCGGCAGGAGGGTCGGCGGGGCCACGAGGGTCACCTGGGCGCCGAGGGCGGCGAATGCCAGCACATCGGAGCGCGCCACCCGGCTGTGGCTGATGTCGCCCACGATCCCAATGGACAACCCGTCGAGCGGTGTGCCCCGGACACGGGTGATGGTGTAGGCGTCGAGGAGGGCCTGGGTCGGATGCTCATGCCAGCCGTCCCCCCCGTTGACCACCGAAGAGCCCTGAGCCCAGCGAGCCACCTGCCAGGGCACGCCCGAGCCTCGGTGGCGCACCACCATGGCGTGCACGCCCATGGCCTCGACGGTCTCCACCGTGTCGCGCAGGGACTCGCCCTTGCTCAGCGACGACCCCGACGCCGAGAACGTCAGGACGTCCGCGCTGAGCCGGCGAGCGGCGGTCTCGAAGCTCAACCGCGTCCGGGTCGAGCTCTCGAAGAACATCGACGCCACGGTCTTGCCCCGCAGGGCCGGGACCTTGGGGATGGGCCGGCTGTTGATCTCCACGAAACGATCCGTCAGGTCGAGGACCTCCTCGATCCCCGAGCGACCCAGCTCGGCGATGGAGAGCAGGTGCCTGGGCCCATGCCCTGGCCCCCCCGGGTCGCCGGCCCCACTCAGGTTGCGACTCTGCACACTCTGCACACTCTGCACCCTGTCGCCACTCACGTGGCGACTCTGCACCCTGTCGCCACTCACGTGGCGACCATGTCGCCGATCACCACGCCCGCCTCCGAGACGTCCACCATCTCGTCCCGGCGGGTCGGCAGGTTCTTGCCGACATAGTCGGGGCGGATCGGCAACTCCCGATGACCCCGGTCGACCATGACGGCCAGCTGCACGCTGCGAGCCCGCCCGTAGTCGCTCAGGGCGTTGAGGGCGGCCCGGATGGTCCGCCCGGTGAACAACACGTCGTCGACCAGCACCACGGTCCGCCCCGTGAGGTCCCCGGGGACGTGGGTGGAGGCCTCCGGGAGGACGGGGCGCAGACCGATGTCGTCCCGGTAGAACGCAACATCGAGGGTCCCGGTCGGCACCTGCTCATCGGCGACCTCGCGGATGGCCACGGCCAGATTGGTGGTGATCCACACCCCGCCGGTCTGCAGACCGACCAGGACCAGATCGGTGGTCCCGTGGTTGCGCTCCAGGATCTCATGGGCCATGCGCCACGTCGCCCGCCGCACATCCTCGGGCTCCATGACCGTCGTCCGGGCCACGAACACCGCCCCGTACGGGGGGGTGAGGGCACGTTCGCGTTCAGCCATCATCATCTCCTGGTCGTACCGGCCTCACGGGACCAGCTTCACGACTGACCACCGATGTTAGTCGGCACGAACCTCGGTCGCGATGGCCGCCAGGACACCGTTGACGAACCGGCCCGACTCATCGGTCGAGTACTGCTTGGCCAGATCGACCGCCTCGGAGATGGCCACCGCCGTCGGCACGTCGTCCAACTCGAGCAACTCGAACGTGGCCATCCGCAACAGGGTGCGGTCGATCACCGGCATCCGGTCCAGCGTCCAGTCGAAGGCGTGGCCGGCGATGAGAGCGTCGATGCGCGCCCTGTTGGCCTCCACCCCTTCGACCATGGTGACGACGAAGGGCTCCGGACCCACGGGCACGTCGGCCAGGACGTGACCCGGACTCTGGCCCTTGGCGTCCGCTTCGTAGAGCAGGGCCAAGGCCCGTTCGCGCGCCGAACGCCGGCTACCGACGTTGGTCATGGCCGACCGTACAGGGAGACGATGGGCCTACCCCCGGACCCACTCAGGAGCCGGCCCGGGTCAGGTACTCGCCGCTGCGGGTGTCCACCTTGATGCGGTCGCCAATGACGACGAACAGGGGCACCTGCAGGGTCCAGCCGGTCTCCACCGTGGCCGGCTTGCGAGCCCCCGACACCCGGTCGCCTTGGAGCCCGGGCTCGGTGTCGGTGACGAGCAGGTCGACCGACGCCGTCAGCTCGACGCCGACGATCTCGGCGTCGTACATCATCAGCGTGGCCGAGTCGCCTTCCTTCAAGAAGTTGGCGGAGGTGCCCAGGCTGGACCGGTCGGCGGTCAACTGCTCGTAGTCCTGGTTGTCCATGAAGACGAAGGCGCCGGCGTCCATGTAGAGGAACTGCATCTCCCGCTTGTCGATCACGGCCTGGTCGAGCTTCTCGTCGGCCCGGTAGGTGCGCTCGATGACCGCACCGCTGCGGGAGTTCTTCAACTTGGTCCGAACGAACGCCCCACCCTTCCCCGGCTTGACGTGTTGGAACTCCACGACCGAGAACAGCCCCTCGGGAAGGTTGAGGGTCATCCCGTTCTTAAAACCGTTGGTCGACACGGCAGACATCAGCACAGGTCCTTTGGGGTGAGGGTCAACGGCTCGCAGCCATCCGCGGTCACCACAACGGTGTCCTCGATGCGCACACCACCGAGCCCCGGCAGATACACCCCGGGCTCCACGGTGACGACGTGGCCGGCGGCCAGTGTATCGGTGGAGGTCGCCGCCACCGAAGGGGCCTCGTGGATGTCCAGGCCGACGCCGTGGCCGGTGCCGTGCACGAAGTGCTCGGACCATCCGGCCTCGGCAATGACGACCCGGCAGGCCCGGTCGACCTCGGCGGCGTCCACCCCGGCGGCCACCGCCGCCACCCCCGACCGCTGGGACTCGGCGACGACAGCCACGGCCCGGCGCAACTCGACGCTGGCCACCTCGTCGACCCAGACGGTACGGGTCATGTCCGACGCGTAGCCGTCCACGAGGGCCCCGAAGTCGATGACGATCGGCTCATCGGCCCGGATCCGTCGCGACGAGGGGCGGTGATGGGGCTTGGCCCCGTTCGGCCCGGCCGCCACGATCGTCTCGAACGACGGACCCGTCGCTCCCATCCGGCGCATGGTGGAGTCGAGCTCCAGGGCCACATCCGTCTCCGTCGGGCCGTCCGCCAGCATGGGCCGGATCTCGGCGAAGGCGGCGTCGGCGATGGCCGCGGCCCGGCTGATCCGGGCCAACTCGCCGGCATCCTTGCCTCGCCGCAGTTGCTCGACCACCCCGACGGTCGCCTCCAGCTCCACCCCGGCGAACCAGTCGGACGCGTAGCGGCGTTGGGTCGCCCAACTGACATGGGCCGCCTCCAACCCCAGGCGGCGGACACCGGCCCCCTCGACCGCGGCGGAAGCCACCCCCGCCTGCTTCGTCCCCGGCGCCACCTCGATCGAGGCGGTCACCCCCGAGGCGGCCAGTTGCTCCTCCGACTGGCTGGCGTATCGGCCGTCGGTGATGAGGGTGACTTCGCCCCCGAGGACCAGGAGCAGCCCGGCGGAACCGGTGAATCCGGTCAGGTACCGGATGTTGGTCAGGCTGGACACGACCAAACCGTCCAGATCGCCGATCTCGGCGAGGACCTGACCCAGCCGGCCGAGGCGACCGGCGGTCTCCATCACCGGGAGGGGACCGGACAGGGCGGGATTGGAAGGTGTGGCCATGGGTTCTGTGTACCAGACGGTCGCAGGGACCCGGTCCTGCGCTGAGGCTCAGGCCCAGGTCGGGAGGCGTCGGTGGGGCGGGCGGGCCGGTCTGTTCCGGCGGGCTACGGTCGAGCCGGTGCGAGCTTCCCGGCGTATCGTCCAGGCCCCCGCCTTCGCCGCCCTCGCCGCCCTGGCAGCCTTCGGGGGCCTGGCCGGGTGTGGATCCTCGTCTGCCGCCAAACCACCTGCGCCCGGTCACGGCAGCCCCGCCGCGGCCGCCGTCGGATTCCTCCAGGCGGCGACGGCGGACAAGGGGTCCGAGGCCTGCTCCTACGTGGTGCCGGCCCAGATGTCGGTCTGTGCGGGGGCATTCTCGCCCGGGACCAGCACCATCTCGGTGAAGAACCTTCACGTCGGGGCCACGACCATCGCCGCCGACCGGGCCCTGGTCACGGCCCTCGGCACCCTGTGCACCAACTCCAGCGGGAAGGTGTGCTTCGACAGCACCGACGCCAACGCCGGCCAGCCGGGTCCCACGGGCAACTTCGACGAGGCTTACTCGGCGGTCGAGAGTGGCTCGTCGTCGAACAACGACCCGGCCATCCCCTGCACCCAGGTCAGCGGGCAATGGTATGTCGACCTCGGCGAGGGCGTTTCGGGGAGCACCTCCTCCACCACGATCAGCGGGCCGACGACATCCACCACTCAGGCGCCGACCGTGCCCTCCACCAGCACCCCCAGCCCATCGGGCTGACCGCCGCCACCGCCGCCGGCCCAACCACACGGGGGCTCAACCCTCGGCCAGCCCCAGGATGCCGGCCACGGCCCGTACCGCCAGGCGGTAGCTCGCCCCCCCGAACCCGGCCACCGTGCCCGACGCCACCGGGGCAACGACCGACAGGCGCCGCCACGACTCGCGCCCGTGGGGATTGGTCAGGTGCACCTCCACGATCGGCCCCTCGAAGGCGGCCAGGGCGTCGGCGAGGGACCAGGCGTAGTGCGTGAGAGCGCCGGCGTTGACGAGGATGGCGGCCGCGGTACCCCGGGCCCCACCGACGGCGGTGACCAGGTCGCCCTCATGGTCGGAGGCGACGTGGTCGACCTCCAACCCGAAACGGCTCGCCTCCTCGCTCGTCGCGGCCACATGGTCGGCGAGCGTCGCCGTGCCGTACACGTCCGGCTGGCGGGTGCCGAGCAGGCCCAGGTTGGGGCCGGACAGCACCAGGATGCGGTTGCTCACGGACGCGGGGGCGCCAGGCCCATGAGGGTGGCGGCTGCCACGTCGGGGTCGACGCCGGCGACCACCTCCAAGCCGTGGGGCCCGTCGAGGACGAAGGTGAGCCCGGTGGTTGCCTTCTTGTCCCTGGCCATGATCCGGACCAGCTCAGCCGGTTCCGCTCCCGGCGGCAGGAGCATCGGCAGGTCGTAGCTCGCGACCAGGCGTCGGTGCTCGTGGACCCGGTCCTCGTCGACCCGGCCCAGGTGATGGGCAAGCTCGGCGGCGTACACCAGGCCGATGCCGACGGCCTCACCGTGGCGCAGATCGTAGGAGCCGGCGGTTTCGAGGGCGTGGGCCAGGGTGTGGCCGTAGTTCAGCAAGGCCCGGGACCCTGCTTCGCGCTCGTCGACGCTCACCACCGCCGCCTTGGCTGCGACGCAGGCGGCCACCGCGTCCTCCAAGGCCAGGTCCCCCAGGCGATCCACGCCGAGGAAGGCGTATTTCGCCATCTCCCCCAGCCCGCTGCGGTACTCGCGGGGGGGCAGGGTGCCCAGCGTCTCTATGTCGCAGAGCACGGCGGAGGGCTGCCAGAACGCCCCCACCAGGTTTTTGCCCTCGGGCAGGTTGACGCCGGTCTTGCCCCCGATGGCCGCGTCCACCTGCCCGAGGAGGGTGGTGGGCACATGGACCACCGGGATCCCCCGGTGGTAGACGGCGGCCGCGAAACCCGCCACGTCGGTGACCACCCCCCCACCGACGGCGACGACCACGTCTGCCCGGCTCAGACCCCACTCGGCCCACTGGCGGCACAGGACCTCGACGGTCTCGAGGTTCTTGGCCGCCTCGCCGTCGTCGATGGTGAAGGTCCGGGCCTCGATCTCGGGGTCCACGGTCCAGCCCACGGCCGCCTGGGTCACGATGGCGGCCCGCCGGGCTCCGACGGGGACCCATTCCCCCAATCGGTGCCGGGCGCCATGGCCCACCAGCACCGGGTAGGAGCGTGACCCGAGTGCGACCTCGATCTCATGCATCGGCGGCCGCTCCGGTGAGTCCTGCCGCCCGCAGCGCCCCGACGATCTCGTCGACCACCATCTCGGGGCGGCGGCCGTCCACGTCGATGGTCACCTCGGCGACGGCCTGGTAGACGGCCCGGCGTTGCTCGTAGAGGCGGGCCAGGGCCGCCGGCGCATCGCCGTCGAGGAGGGGCCGGCCGTCACCCGAACCCACCCGGTCGGCCAGGGTGGCCACCTCCGCCCGCAGCCACACCACCAGACCGGCTCCGGCCACGACCGCCCGGTTGGCCACCTCGAGCAGGGCCCCCCCGGCCACCGCCACCACCACCGGCTCAGCGGATGCCGCCGCGGTGCGGAGCACGGTGGCCTCCTCGGCCCGGAACGCCGGCTCGCCTTCCGTCCGCCAGATCTCGGGCACGGTCAGCCCCCGCCGGGCGACGATCTCGTCGTCGCTGTCGAGATAGCGCCACCCGAGTCGCTGGGCCAGGGTCGAACCCACCGTCGATTTGCCGGCGCCCATCATCCCGATCAGCAGGACCCGGGGCACGGTAGTACCGCTCACGTCAGGCCCGCGAGGTAGGACTCGAAGTTGCGCCGCATCTCGCTCACCGAATCCCCGCCGAACTTCTCACCGGCCGCCTTGGCCAACTCCAGAGCCATCATCGTCTCTGCCACCACACCCATGGCCGGAACCGCGGTGACGTCCGTCCGTTCCTTGAACGAGACCGTCTCCTCCTTGCTCAGCGTGTCGACGGTCTTGAGGGTGGGCCGGTTCAGGGTGGCCAGGGGCTTCATGGCCACCCTGGCCACGACCGGCTCACCGTTCGACATCCCGCCTTCGATGCCCCCGCTCCAGTTGGTGGCCCGCTGGTAGGTCCCCGTCCCGGCGTCCCAGCCGATGGCGTCATGGGCGTCGGAACCGCGGCGGGTGGCGACCTCGAAGCCGTCGCCGATCTCGACCGCTTTGACGGCCTGGATGCTCATGAGGGCGCCGGCCAGGGCCCCGTCGAGCTTGCGGTCCCAGTGGACGTGACTGCCCAGACCGACCGGGACGCCGTAGCCGATGACCTCCACGATGCCCCCGAGCGAATCGCCGACCTTGGCGGCCGCCTTGATCTCGGCCACCATGGCCGCCTCGGCGTCCGTGTCGAAGCAACGCACCTGGGACGCGTCGATGGCCTCACGGTCGCCAGGCTGGGGGCGATGCTGCGCCTTGGACACCACCGCGCCCATGGCCACCACATGACTGAGGACGCTGATGCCCAGTTGGGCCAACAGGGCCTTGGCCACCGCTCCGGCCGCCACCCGCGCCGCAGTCTCGCGGGCCGATGCCCGCTCCAGGACATTGCGGGCGTCGTCGAAACCGTACTTCTGCATGCCGGGCAGATCGGCGTGGCCGGGCCGCACCTTGGTGAGCGGCTTCTCGGTCTTCCCCGGGGCCGGGGACATCTCGTCCACCCATTTGGGCCACTCGGTGTTGGCGATCACCATGGCGACGGGTGACCCGAGCGTGCGCCCGTGGCGGACGCCGCCCAGCAGGGTCAGCTCGTCGCGCTCGAAGCGCATCCTGGGACCGCGGCCGTAACCGAGGCGACGGCGGGCCAACTCATCACCGATGGCTTCGACCGTGACCTCGAGGCCGGCCGGAAGGCCTTCGACGATGACGACCAGGCCCCGGCCGTGCGACTCGCCAGCGGTGAGGAAGCGCAACACCCTCTCATGGTAGGCCACCGCCCCACACCCCACCGCCCCGCCGCAGCCCGGGAGACGCCGACCCACCAAGGCGCCGGCGGGTCAGCGGTGGCCCTCCCACAGGGCCCGCTCGTCACCTCGGGGATCGTCGACGACCTCCGACTCGGCGGCAAAGGTCATCGTCGGGCGCCGCTGCAGGTCGTAGGGCGCCCAACCCGGGTCTCCGCCGGTGACGAAATCCACCCAGGCCCGATGCACGGTGTCGGCCAGGGCCTGGGGCACGTCCTCGCCGGGCTCGAAGAGGGTGGGCCCACCCACCCGGTTGAGGTGGTTGAACACGAAGGGGAGCTCGATGGCGTGGCAGGCGCCCAGCTTCCCGCCGAAGGCCGACGAAGCCCAGGCGAACTCGTAGGTGTAACACCGACCTTCCCGACCGCTGCGGGCCTCGGCCAGGCGGATGGCGGGGATCCGGAAGAACCAGTCGGACCCCAGGTCGCAGAGGAGCTCGCCCGGAAGCTGTCCCGGCCGGTTGGCTCGGTACAGGTCGACGGCGCCGGTGGGCACCGACCAGCCGGCCGCGGCCAGATCCACCACGTTGTCGTCGATCAGCTCGAGCATGCCCGTGGGCACGACGAACAGGCGTTGCTCATCGCGGTTGGTCCCCACCAGCAGATCGACCTCCGTTCCCCCGCCTCCAGCGATCACGTCGATGGGCAGCGCCGGGAGCACCTCCCCGTCGATGACGGGCTCGAAGACCATGACGTTGGTGGCCGCCTCCCCCCACAGGTCGGGGTCGGGGTCGCGCTGGGGGCCGGCGGCCGGGTCGTTCTGAGCCTGCAGCAGTCGATCGAAGGAGACGTCAGCCAGGCCCATGGCCGTGGGGGCCACGCCGAGCTTCTCCGCCAGATGCCCGGATAGTCGCCGGGCCGTCGCCTCGGTCAAAGCATGGTGGCCGGCACCGCTCTCGGCGATGGCCCGGCGAAACAGGCCGGCCGCCGACGGCATGGCCAGCAGCGATGTCACGCTCATGGCCCCGGCTGACTCACCGGCGATGGTGACCCGGTCGGGGTCACCGCCGAAGGCGGCGATGTTGTCGCGCACCCAACGCAGGGCCGCGACCTGGTCCAACAGACCACGATTCAGTGGCGCCCCCTCCAGCCAGGCGAACCCGTCGATGCCGAGGCGGTAGTTGATGGTGACGGTGACCACGCCGTGACGGGCGAAGGAGTCACCGGCGTAGTCGGCCACCGCCCCCGACCCGTACTGGAACGCCCCACCGTGGATCCACACCAGCACGGGCAGCCGGCTTGCCCCCGGGGCCGGTGTCCACACGTTCAGGTTGAGGCACGCCTCACCATCGATGGCCGGCTCCGGCAGCAACCGGTCGAGGGGCGCCGGATACCCCGTCTTCAAGGCGGTCGGTCCGTACGCCGTGGCCGGGCGCACACCGTCCCACGCGGGGACGGGGCCGGGAGCGGCGAAGCGGTGGGGGCCGTACGGGTCGGCGGCGTAGGGGATGCCGAGGAAGGCAACCACGCCGTCGCTCTCGACCCCCTCGACCGTCCCCGCCGCAGTGGAGGCGGTGAGCGTCGTCACGGAAGCGACAGTGGCGACGGCGGCGCCGACGTGGTGGGGCTCGTGGTCGGGCTGGTGGTGGGAACCGTCGGTTTCGTGGTCGGCGGAGGCGGCGTCGTGGCCGGCGACGCCCCCGGCTCGGTCACCGGAGCGACACCAGGGGGAGGGGCGGCCTGGGACGGCACCGCACCGAGGTGGGAGACCACCGCAGGCGGCGCGTTGGCCGGAATCGGGGCCCGGGAGGGAACCGGCGTGCCTGGTGTGTGGACCCGGCCGAAGCCGACCAGGTCGGAGAACCAGATGGACGACACCCGGACCACGTCGCCGGTGTGGGGGGCGTTGATCATCAGGCCGTCACCGATGTACATGCCGACATGGTGGACGTCGGCACCGAAGAACACCAGGTCCCCCGGCCGGACGTCGGAAAGGGGCACCGGTACGGCGTAGCTGTCCTGGTCGATGGCGACGCGAGGGATCGGCACTCCGGCCTTGTTCCAGACGAACTGGGTCAGTCCCGAGCAGTCGAAGGTGGTGGGCCCGGTTGCGCCGTACACGTAGGTCTTGCCCAGCTCGGAGAACAACCACGTCAGGGCCACCGTCGACGTGGCGACGGGCGCCGGCAGCGGCGCCGCAGGGGTGAATTGGAGGGAGGACCCCGCAGCCAGGTCCTGGCCGGCCTGCTGGGAGACGGTGGCGGCCTCGGTCTGGAGGGTGCGGGCGGTGGACGCCTTGAGGGTGCCCAGCTCGTTGGTCATGAGGGTGACCTGGCCGGCGGCGGCCGACGTGGCCTGCTCGGCGCGAGCGGCATCGGCATCGGCTGTGGCCTGGGCCGTCCGGGCATCGGTCGCCGACTGCTGGGCGTTGGCCGCGGCCCGCTTCCGCTCGGCCAGGATGCCGCTCGGGGACAGGGCCACCTGCTCGCCGATCATCGCCGCCATGACCGCGTCGCCGTCGCCGGCGGCCAGGTTGGGCACCGCGGTCGACCCCCCGCTCATGTACAGGCTGAGGGTGGCCGACCGCAACGCTCCACCCAGGGAGCTGGCGCTGGCGGTGAGCTGACCCGCGGCCAGGATGGCCTTGGCGGCCCGCTCGTCGGCCGCCACGGCCGCCGCCGACGCCTGGGCCGCGGTCACGTTGTCGCCGGTCAGGTTGGCCTGCAGTCCCGACAGGCTCGTCTGCAGCGGCGCCGCCTGCTGGCCGGCGCCGAGCAGGGCGATGGCATGGGCCAGGAGGGCGGCCGGATCCTGCCCGGCGGTGATGGAGCGGTCGACGGCGGGGATGGGCGGCAACGGGACGCCCTGGGTGGCCGCCGCCTGCGCCGCCGCCATGGCCTGAGCGGTGACCGGCTGTCCGATCGACGCGGCGCCGGCGGCCGGTTGGGCCGCTCCGGGCGCCGGTTGGGCCGCTCCGGGCGCCGGTTGGGCTCCGGCCGCCAGCGGGGTGGCCAGGGGGGTGGCCGCCGCGGCCGGGAGCTGGATCAGGCCCGGGAGCAGGGCGGCGCCGGCCACCCCCACCATCACCGCCGCTCTGGTCGTCGTCCGGTGATGGGCCCGGGCCGCGATCCGCTCACGCTGGTCGCAGAGCCTTCGTCGCACGTCCCCCCTCCCGCTCACGTCGGCTGAGCATAGGGCTTCGCCAGCCCCTTTGTGACGACCTCAGGCACCTTCGCCCGTTTCTGTCTGCTCCCGCCGGGTCAGCTCGGCCCGCCCGGCCGCAGCCATGACCGCCAACGGCGGCGTCTGCCCGGTCCAGGCGGCCAGTTGCCGTCCGGCCTGGTGGAGGAGCATCCCGAAGCCATTGGCCGTCCGAGCTCCCCGGCCCGCAGCGGCGATCAGCAGCGGGGTCACCGCCGGCGCGTAGATCAGATCGACGATCAGCTGCCCGGGCCCGAACCGGGCGGGATCGACATCGAGCGGGAGCGGGGCGGAGGTGTCGGCGCCGGAGCCCATGCCGACCGAGGTGGCGTTGACCACCAGGTCGGCGTCGCCGACCTCGTCGATCACCCCTGCCCGGCCCCGATCCCCAGCGAGGTTGGCGGCCGTCTTGGCCGCGTCACGGTTGCGGCCGACGACGACGACCTCGGCGGCGCCGGATTCGGCCAGGGACAGGGTGACGGCGCGCCCCGCCCCCCCGGTACCGAGAATGACGCAGCGGCGCCCGGTCGGATCCCAGCTCTCCTCGGACCGCAGGGCATCGATCAGCCCCGGTCCGTCGGTGCTCTCACCGATCATGGTCCCGTGCCGGACGATGACGGTGTTGACCGCACCGAGGCGGGTGGCCGTCGGGCTGACCCGGTCCAAACCGTCGATCACGGCCTGCTTGTGGGGCATGGTGACCGAGAGGCCGACCACGCCGAGCACCCGGGCGGCGTCGATCACCCGGTGGCCGGCGCCGGCCGCTACAGGGAAGGCCACGTACACCCAGTCCAGGCCCAGGTCGCCCAGAGCGGCGTTGTGCAGGACCGGCGACAGCGAGCGGTGGACCGGGTCCCCGATCACCCCCAGCACCGACGTGGCCCCGGTCGGAGGGGTCCAGGCCGGCCCCCTGGTCCCCGTTAGCAGAGTTTGACCGCCTTGCACTGGTTCTCCAGGCCCTGGAAGCCGGCGTTGGTGGCGGCGAAACCCAGCTGACCGTTGGGGCTGATCTCCACGAAGTACAGGTAGTCGGTGCTCGGTGGCTTGGCCGCCGCTCGCAGAGAGGGCAGGCCGGGATTGGCGATCGGTGTCGGCGGTAGGCCCTTGTTGAGGCGGGTGTTGAAGGGGTTGGCCTGGTTGTAGTCGATAGTGGCGATGTTGACGTTGGGATTGGCCTTGCGCAGGGCGTAGACGAGCGTGGAGTCGGCCCCGAGGGTCATCTGGTGGGCCAGACGGTTGTAGATGGAGCTGGCCACCGGCCCCCGATCGGGGTCTAGCTTGGCCTCGCGCTCGACGATGGAGGCCACCTTGACCACGTCATAGGGGGCGATGTGCAGGGCGGCGGCGTCCTGGGCCAATCCGAGCTGGCTGGCCTCGTCGTTGAAGGCCCCGACCATCTTCTCCAGCACGTCCACCTCGGTCATGGTCGTGGAGATGTCGTAGGTGGCCGGGAAGACGAGGCCCTCGAGGTTGTTGGACCCCGGCGGCTCGTAGGGAGAACGGACGGTCCCACTGTTGGCCGCGGCCAGGAACTTCTGGGCCGACAGGTGCAGGCCGGACAGGGAGGCGATCCGCTGGGCGATGTCGGCCAAGGTGTAGCCCTCGGGGACGGTGAGGCGAACATACACCTTGGGGGGGCCGGCTTCGAGGCTGGCCACGACCGTGCCGTAGCTCTCGTTCCTGGCCAGTCGGTAGGTACCCGGCAGCAGCACACCGGTCCCCTTGATCTTGACGTAGTAGGGGAGGAGCCCCCCGTCCTTGATGATCCCGTCCTTCGCCAGGAGCGATCCGATCTTTGCCGTGGACGACTGGGGGGGGATGACGACGGCCACCTTGGGCCCGGGCTGACCTCCCGGGCTGATCTGGCCCCGCACATAGAACAGGCCCACGACAACGAGCAGGATCACGATCCCGAACACGCCGAGCATGGTGGAGCGAAGCCGGTGCCGGCGTCGCCGGGTGGGCACGGTCGCCCGCTGTTCGTGGATGAGAGGATCGTGCTCCGGTCCCAGCAGCCCGGCGGCGACCAGATCCTCAGCGTTGAGGTAATGGTCCTGAACGTCGGTCGACTCATGGTCGATCACCACGTAATCCGGGTCGAGGCCGGCGGCCACGGCGGCGGCTGGATCCGAACCGGCTCCGCCCGGCCCCTCAGCGCCGGAACCATCCGGGGCCCGGCCCTCGCCGACAATCCCGCCCTCGGCCGGGACCGCTCCTCCCTGGCCCAGTTCCGGCGGGCTCACGGCTGCCTGGCTCACCGAGTGGTAGTCCACCAAGGGGTAGACCTCGGGACCCTCGGCCGACTCGGCCACCTCGGTTGTCGTCGGCCGTCGCCGGCCGTCAGCCACCTGGGTCCTCGTCGGCGTCGTCGCCTCGCGGGTCCCCGCCGTCGGCGGCGGCGACCCGGCGCCGGTCGAGCCACGACTGCAGGATGATCGTGGCCGCGGTCCGGTCCACGACGGCTCGCTGCTGGCGGGCCTTGCGGCCCCCGGCTCGCAACGCCGACGTGGCCACCACCGTGCTCAGCCGCTCATCGATCGTGGTGACCGGTACCCCGAGGACGGGGCGCAGAGCGTCGATCTCGGCCAGAGCGCCGGCGGCCGCCCGCCCGACTCCGCCGTCCAGTGACAGGGGCAGGCCGACGACGATGCCAACCGCCTCGTACTCCGCGGTCATGGCCCCGAGCAACCGGTGGTCCCGGGCCCATTCGGAGCTGCGGGCGACGGTCTCCACCCCTACGGCCAGGGTCTGGGCCGAATCGGAGGCGGCCACGCCGATGCGCCTTGACCCGAGGTCAAGGCCGAGGACCCTTCCCGCCGGAGGGACGGAGATCGCCGGGTCCGAGTCTTGTTCGGCGCCGGCCGGGGCGGAGAAGCTCATGAAGCCGTCGATGCTACTCCCCCGAATGCCGACGTCGGGGGCCGCGGCGGCGGAGCGGAGAAGCCTCGGCGTGGCCGTCGACCTGGCCCTCGACCACATCGATGATCGCCGCCGGCCGGGCCCGGCGGCGGGACCGGTGGCGGCCAGGCTGCGCCGGGGGAAGACCGCGCCGGGTGATCATCTCGTCGGGGCGGCCCCGGCCGCCCGAAGGACGGCCGGGCCCGCCCGTGCCCAGTTGGCGCCGCAACTCCTCCTCGCGGAGCCGCATGGCCTCCCGGCCCTCGTCGAGAGCCTCACGCACATCGTCGGCGAGGTAACGCGCCCGTTGGACCACATCGGCATTCATGCGCTCCGGCAGATAACGCTCCACGGTGCGCTTCACCCGGCGCTGGGCCCAGACGGACCCGCCGAATCCAACGGCGGCACCCATGGAGATCCACCTGAACCGCTTGAACACGCCTTCCTCTACCTTCGCGCTGCCGCTCGGGGGCGGCGAACCTTGGCCTCGGCGACGGCATCCTGGCGCCGTTGCCGGTCCGTACGGCCCCGGGAGCGCCGCCACCGCGCCGATGCCCTCGAGGTGCCCCGGCCCAGTGCCATGATCTTGATGAGGGGGTTGGACAGGGCGACGTACGCCAGCCGCGATGCGGCCCCGACCGTCTCGGTGATGGTCTCCGCCGAGCCCACCAGGTCCTCCACCCTCTCCAGCTCGGCGCCCGCTCGCGACACGGTCGCCCCCACGTCGTCGATGAGCATGGTCGTTCTCTGGGCCAGATCCTCGGCGGCCCGGCGCAGGGCCCGAGCCGAACGGATCACCGACAAGGCGGCCACCACCAGCGCCACCACCACCAACGTGGCCACCACGGTGACGCCGACGGCGACGGTGCTCGTGGTGGCGGTCGCCACGGTCCCAACAGCCACGGTTCCCAATGCCACAGTCGGCGAGCCTACCGGTCGCCTTCGCGCCGCTCACGCCAAGCCCCGGCCCGGCCCGCTTCCGCCCCGTGAGGGGACGGCTCGTAGTAGACGCGACCCTCCAGATGCTCGGGACGATAGGCCTGGGGCAGCCAACCCCGAGGGTCGTCATGGGGGTACTGGTAGGACGATCCGTGACCCAACCGGGTCGCCCCCGGGTAGTGGGCGTCACGGAGATGAGCGGGGACCTGGCCGGTGGGTTGGTCGACGACGTCGGCCTGGGCCCGGCTCAGGGCGGCGGTGATCCGGTTCGACTTCGGGGCCAGGGACAGGTGCACCACGGCCTGGGCCAGGTTGAGCTGAGCCTCCGGCAAGCCGACCATCTCCACGGCCCGAGCGGTGGCGTCGGCCACCAGAAGCGACATTGGGTCCGCCATACCGACATCCTCGCTGGCCAGGATGACCAGGCGGCGGGCCACGAAGCGGGCGTCCTCGCCGGCCGCCAGCATCCGCGCCAGCCAGTACAGCCCGGCATCAGGATCCGATCCGCGGATCGACTTGATGAACGCCGACACGATGTCGTAGTGGTCGTCGGTCTCGTAGCGCAGGGCCCGGGTGCTGCGGGCCGCTTCGATGTCGGCGACGGTCACCGCTCGCTGCTCCGCCAGGGCGAGGGCCACCTCCAGGCTGGTCAGCGCGGCCCGGGCATCACCGTCGACCAGGTTCACCAGCAGCTCGACGGCGTCGGGCTCCGCCGTCGCCCCTTCGTGGCGCAGGGCCCGTTTCACCACGGTGACCAACGCGGCGGGACTGAGCGGCTCGAGGCGGAACAGGCTCGAGCGGCTGAGGAGGGGCGCGTTGACCGAGAAGTAGGGGTTCTCGGTCGTGGCCCCCACCAACGTCAGGGTGCCGTCCTCCACCGCTGGCAGCAGGGCATCCTGCTGGGTGCGGTTGAAGCGGTGGACCTCGTCGAGGAAGAGGATGGTCCCCCTCCCGTGCTGACCGAGGAGCTCCCGGGCTCCGCTGACCGCCTCCCGGACATCCTTCACACCGGCACTGACGGCCGACATGGGAACGAACGCCCGGCTGGTGGCGCCCGCGATCAGCTGGGCCAGGGTCGTCTTCCCCGTCCCCGGCGGCCCCCACAGCACCACCGACGACAGTCGGTCGGCGTCAATGAGGGCCCGCAGGGGTCGGCCGGGGGCGAGGAGCTGGTCCTGGCCGATGACCTCGTCGAGGCTGGTGGGCCGCATCCGGGCCGCCAGTGGCGCCTGGTTGGCCAGGCGCTGGTTGGCAGCCGACTCGAACAGATCGGCTCCCGCGGTGGCCGAGGACCGGCGGGCGGGCATCGTCTCAGGGTACTGACGGAGGGTGACCCGTCGCCGGGCTCCCGGCCCGGGCTTCTTATGGGGGCGGGCCGGAGCCGGGTCGGCGCGGGCGCAGAGACGACAATCCCGGCAAAGGTTCCCCCGGCGGTGGCGGTTTGGCCTCCGGGCCCAGCTCCAGGCAGGTGTCGAAGCCCTCGGCCGCCAACTGATCCAGGAGCCGGCGCTGGTTTCGGATCCTCGTCACGATGCGCACGTCGGCGTCCTCGGCGATGAGTCGCCGCTGCCAGGCGACGACGGTGCCTGGATCGGTGCTGGCATCGTGGAGGATGGCCACCCGGCGCCGGCCGGGCGCCAGGCGATCGGCGTCGACCAGGTCGACGATCCGTTCGAAACCGATCGAAAAACCGCAGGCCGCCACGTCACGTCCGGCGAAGCGACCGATCATCCCGTCATAACGGCCGCCGCCGCCGACCGAGCCGGCGAACGACGGGTGCGACAACTCGAAGATCGGACCGGTGTAGTAGCCCATACCCCGGACCAGGGTCGGGTCGGCCACCAGGTTGACCTCGGGCGCGGCCACCGCCAGTCCCGCCCTGATGTCCCGCAGGTCGCCCGCGGCGTCCGTGGCGCTCGGCGGCAGGGCTTCGAGTGTCGCATCGAACGCATCGGCGCCGCCCCGGCTCGTTCGTCCGCCGCCGACCGTCGCCTCCAGCACGGCGACGAGGCGGTCCACCGTGCCTGCGCCGGCACCCCGCAACTCGGCACCGATTCCATCGATCCCGATCTTGTCCAGCTTGTCGATGGTGACCAGCGCCCCGGCGCGCTCCGCGGGCTCGAACCCGCAGGCGTCGAGCAGTCCGATCAGGACGCGGCGGTCGTTGATCCTGACGGTGATCCCCTCGATCCCCAGATCGCCGACGGCCGCCGTGGTGGCGGTGATCAGCTCGATCTCGGCCAGGCTGGACGGCTCACCGAGCACGTCGATGTCGCATTGGGTGAACTGGCGGTACCGCCCCTTCTGCGGGCGCTCGGCCCGCCACACGGGAGCGATCTGGATCGAGCGGAACACGTCGGGGAGCTCGGCGCGATGGGTGGCGTAGAACCGGGCCAGGGGCACGGTGAGGTCGAAGCGCAGACCGAGGTCGGCGGCCGACGCCGGCTCGATGGCCGCCTCCGGGGCCAGGCCGCGTCGGAGGATCTTGAAGATGAGCTTCTCATTGTCGCCCCCGTCGCTCGCCTGCAGGCGCCGGAGGTCCTCGGCCACGGGCGTCTCGATCTGTCGATACCCGAAGGCGGCGAAGGAGGTCCGGATCGAGGACATGATCCCCTCACGCCGGGCTTTCTCTTCAGGCAGAAAATCACGCATCCCGCGCGGTGGCTGAACGTCGGAGGGCACGACGGCGACGTTAGTGACCGGAAAACCACAACCTTGGGCGAGAGAGAAGGCGGCCCCGTCGCCGACTCAGGAACCTCGTCCGGGAAGGACCCGGTAGGCGTCGTAGATGCTGTCGAGCCGCTTGAGGGCACCGAGCAGCGACTCGAGATGGGCCGGATCGGCCAGCTCGAACTCGAAGCGCATCCGGCTGACCCGGTCCGCTCCGGTCAGGGTCTCGCTGCGGAGGATGTTGAGGTGGTGCTCGGCGATGATCTTCCACACGTCGACACCCAGCCGACTGCGGTCCAGGGCCTTCAGCTCCACCGCGGCGGTGAAGCTGCCACCCCGCTCGCGGTCCCACTCGACCTCGATCAGTCGGCCCACCTCCTCGGAGCTGAGGGCGCTGGCGTTGGCGCAGTCGGCCCGGTGGACGCTCACCCCCCGGCCCCGAGTGACAAAGCCGATGATCTCGTCGCCTGGCACCGGGGTGCAACATCGCGACAGGCGGATCATCACCTCGTCGAGCCCCTCGACGTGGACGCCGATGCCTCCCCCGGTGGACCGGCGAGGCTGGCGAACGGTGGTCGGGAGTTGCTCCTCGTGCTCGCCGCCGCGCAGCTCCTTGGCCAGGCGCTGGGCGATGGAGCGGGCGGAGACGTGGCCCTCGCCGACGGCGGCGTGGAGAGCGTCGAGGTCGGCGTAGTTGAGCGACTCGACGACGCTGGCCATCAACGGTGAGCCGTTGAGCTTCTGCAGGGGCAGGCCCTCCCGGCGGATGGCCTTGGCCAGATCCTCGCGCCCCGACTCGATGGCGTCCTCTCGACGTTCCCGCGAGAACCACTGTCGGATCTTGCTGCGGGCGCGGGGGGTGACGGCGATCCGCAGCCAGTCCCGGCTGGGACCGGCGGCGGGGACCTTGGAGGTGAAGATCTCCACGCTGTCGCCCGACTCCAGCTCGGAGTCGAGGGGCACCAGCCGCCCGTTGACGCGGGCGCCGATGCAGCGGTGCCCGACCTCGGTGTGGATGGCGTAGGCGAAATCGACCGGGGTGGCATGGCGGGGCAGGGTGGTCACGTCGCCCTTGGGCGTGAAGACGAACACCTCGTCGGTGTCGAGGTCGAGCTTCAACGAGTCGAGGAACTCGGCCGGGTCGGAGCTCTCCGCCGACCAGTCCACGATCCGCTGCAACCAGGCCACGTCGGCGGCCGACGCCTTCTCCTTGTAGCCCCAGTGAGCGGCGATGCCCCTCTCCGCCCGGTTGTGCATCTCCCACGTGCGGATCTGGGCCTCCAGCGGCTTGCCCTGGGGACCGACGACCGTGGTGTGCAGGGACTGGTAGAGGTTGAACTTCGGGGTGTTCACATAGTCCTTGAAACGCCCCTGCACCGGAGCCCACGCGCCATGGATCGCTCCCAGGGCCGCCCAGCAGTCCTTGACCGACTCGACCAGGACCCGGACCCCGACGAGGTCGTAGATCTCGTCGAACTCCTTGCCCTTGACCACCATCTTCTCGTAGATGGAGTACAGGTGCTTGGGTCGACCGGTGACCTGGGCGTCGATGCGGGCCCCCTCCAGCCGCTCGTTGACCTGGTCGATCACCTGGGCCAGATACAGCTCCCGCTCCGGTGCCCTGGTGGCGACCATCTGCTCGATCTGGGCGTACCGGCGGGGATGCATGGCGGCAAAGGCCAGGTCCTCCAGCTGCCAGCGGATGTCCTGGATGCCGAAGCGGTGAGCGAGGGGAGCGTAGATGTCGAGGGTCTCATGCGCCGTCCGCTTCTGCTTCCACTCGGGCATGGCCGCGATGGTCCGCATGTTGTGGAGCCGATCGGCCAGCTTGATGAGCAGCACCCGGGGGTCCTTGGCCATCGCCACCAACATCTTGCGCATGCTGGCCGCCTGCTGGGCCTCCTTGGAGTCGAAGCTGATGCGGTCGAGCTTGGTGACCCCGTCGACGATGGCCGCCACCGCGGGGCCGAAGTCGCTCTCGATGTCCTCCACGTTCAAGCGGGTGTCCTCCACGGCATCGTGGAGGAGGGCGGCGGCCACGGTGACGTCGTCGAGGCCCAGACCGGCCAGGATGGTGGCCACCGCGAGGGGATGGGTGATGTAGGCCTCACCGGAGCGCCGCAACTGGCCCTCGTGGGCCCGGTCGGCGGCTTCATAGGCCCGGACGAACAGGCTGACGTCGCCTTTGGGGTGGCGGGCCCGGTAGGCGTCGAGGAGCGGGGTCAGGGCGTCGGCGGTCTGGACCTGGCGGCGCCACGGAAGGACGCGCTCCACCGTGGCCACGGCCCGACCACGGTTGACCCCTTCCACCCGGCTCATCGTCAGCCTTTCGTCATGAGAGGAACCTCATGAGTAGGTAATCAGAGAAATGACGTCTACTCCTTCCAGCTTGGCCCGTCCGGCGAGGAATGCGAGCTCGATCACGCACCCGAATCCGACCGTTGCCGCCCCCAGGGCCCCTACCAGGCGCACGCCGGCGCTGGCCGTCCCGCCGGTCGCCAGGACGTCGTCGATCACCAGCACCCGCTCCCCCGTGCTCAGGGCGTCGCGGTGGATCTCGAGGGTGTCGGTCCCGTATTCGAGGTCGTAGGTGTCGGACCGGACCTTCCACGGCAGCTTGCCGGCCTTGCGCACCGGCACGAAACCGGCTCCCAGGCGCATGGCGACGGGGGCGGCCAGAATGAAGCCGCGGGCTTCGATGCCGACGACCTTGTCGACCCCTCGGGCCTCCCACGGCTCGGCCAGGGCGGCCACGCAGTGCTCGAGACCCTTCGGATCGGCCAGCAGCGGCGTGATGTCCTTGTAGACGACGCCGGGCTTGGGGAAATCGGGCACATCCCGGATCCGGTCGGCCAGCCACCCTGCGTCGGTCCCGATCATCGCCCCACGCTACCCGGCCCGGCTAACGCCGCCGCTTCTTGCGGGGCCGGGGAGGTGGCCGGTTGGCACGGGGTGGCACAGGAGAAGAGGGAGGCACGGCCACGCCGCCCTCGGGCGGGTGGTCCCTGCCTCTCCCCCCCGGATCCGCCGGCGCGTCGCCAGGCTCGGTCTCCCCGTAGTGGTCCAGTGGGGCGGAAGGCCGGACTCGGCGCTGGATCCCTCCCCCGTTGCCTCTCGGCGGCGAGCTCGACCCGCCATTGGCCGCGCCCGCATCGAGATTGTCAGCATCGCCCTCGAATCGTGCCGCGATGCGCCGTTTCGGCGGTCGGGCCCGACCGGGGCGCGGCGCTCCCACCTTGTCCGCCCCACCGAGTTGGCCGGCGGCAGCCGCCGCGGCCGGCGTCATTCGCTCCGCGCCGGTGGCGGTGCCGGTACCGGAGCGCTTGGTCAATCGGGACCGGATCTGGGCGTAGCGGGGCTCGCGCTCCTTCAGCAGCCCGACCAGAGGCGAGGCGATGAAGATGGACGAGTAGGCACCGGTGGTCAGGCCGATGAACAGGGCCAGGCCGAAGTCCTCGAGAGCGGAGGCCCCGAGGAAACCGGCACCGATGACCAGGATGGACAGGATCGGGATGATGGCCACGAACGAGGTGTTGATCGATCGGGCCAGGACCTGGTTCATCGACAGGTTGACGGTGTCGGTGTAGGTGATCCGCCCGGTGGACGCCAGCCCGCGCGTGTTTTCCTGCACCTTGTCGAACACGACGATGGTGTCGTAGAGGGAGTAGCCGAGGATGGTGAGGAAGGCGATCACCGTGTCCGGGCTCACCTGGAAGCCCGAGAGGGAGTAGATCCCCACCGTCACCAGGATGTCGTGGACCAGCGCCACCAGGGCGGCAAGAGCCATCTTGGCCTCGAAGCGCAGCCAGATGTAGGCGGAGACGACCACCAGGAAGATGATCACCGCCCGGACGGCCTTGTCGGTGATGTCCGATCCCCATGACGGCCCGATGTCGTTGAGCTGGACGTCGTTGGTCGACGTATGGGCCAGCTTGGCCAACGAGGACGTCACGGCTGCCACCTCGGTGCTGTTGGCGGTGGCCGTGGCGGGCGCTTCGACCTTGACGATGCGCTTGTTGGTCTGGTGGTCGGTAAGGGTCTGGATGGTCGCCTGGCTGAGCTGCGAGCCGAACCCGTTGATCCCCCCGAGGGCACCGCGGACGGCGCCGACGGACGCGGTGGTCGGCACCTCCCACGTGGTGCCCCCCTTGAAGTCGATGGAGAAGTTGAGGCCTCGCACCCCGAGGGAGATGAAGCCGATGACGATCACCAATCCGGAGATGGCGAACCAGCGCCGCCACCGTCCGGCGAAGTCGAACGACGTCTCCCCTCGGAACAGCCGGGAGAAGACGTTGCGCCGTTCGCTCACGATGTGCCCCCGGCGGCGCTGACGCCAAGGCCTCGGGCCACGCCCAGGATCGGGTTGTCGGTGAAGGCCCGCCGGCGCCCGACGAGGATGACCATGGGCCGGATGAACAGGTAGGCGGTGGCCACATCGAGCAGGGTGGACAGGCCCAGGGTGAACGCGAAGCCCCGAACGTCACCGGCGGTGAACAGGTAGAGGATGAGGGCGGCCAGGAACGAGACGAAGTCGGCGGTGAGGACGGTGCGGAACGCCCGGGCGAAGCTGCGCTCGGTCGACTGGCGGATGGACCTCCCCCCTCGGACCTCGTCTTTCAGGCGTTCGAAGTAGACCACATAGGAGTCCACGGTGATGCCGACGGACACGATGATGCCGGTCACCCCCGAGAGGGTGAGGGCCAGGCTCGAGGTCTGGGACAGTTCGGTGATGATGGAGTAGAGCAGGGCGCCACCGACACCGAGCCCGATCAGCACCACCAGGCCCAGGGCCCGGTAGTACAGGATCATGTACAGCATCACCAACACGATGCCGCCCAGCCCGGCGAGCAGGCCGGCCTTGAGGGAGTCCGAGCCGATGGTGGCCGAGACCGTCTGGACCGACTGCGGCGTGAACCGGACCGGGAGGGACCCGTACCGCAGCTCGAGGGACAGGTCCGATGCCTGCTTGGCGGTGAACGAGCCGGAGATCTGAGCCTGGCCGTTGAAGCTCGACTGTTCGATGGTGGGAGCAGATTCGAGGACACCGTCGAGCTCGATCGCCTCCTGGCTACGGGGATCAGCGCTGGTGGCCGACTTGCTGTAGAACTGGTTGCGGACCGCAGCCATCTTGTCGAAGGCGGCCGACCCGGCGGAGTTGAACGACAGGTTGACGACGTACTGGCTGGTGTTCTGGTCCTGGGAGACGCTGGCGGTCTTGACGCCCTTGCCGGTCAGATCGGAGGGGCCCAGGATGAACCGGGCCTTGTTCGAATAGCCGGAGGTGGGCGAAGCCGTGACGATGACCGTCGCCTTGGACGTGTCCCCGTCGGCGCTGGTGGTGGGCAACTGGGCCGCGTTGCTGGCGCTGCAGTCGGCCTGGGAGGGCGGCGCGTCGAGGGGCACGGGTGCCGAGGGGGCTGCCTGCCCGCCGGCCGATGGCTGGGTCGGGGCGGGGGGTGTGGTCGCCGGCGTGGTAGGGGCGGTCTGCCTGGCGGGGCGGACCGCCGCCGCCAGTCGGTCGCCCAGGTGGACGCCGCCGGGAACGCCGGCGCCCTGGGGGCTGGGGCTCGGAGGGGTGGAGGACGCGGTGGTCGGGGCCTTCGGGGGGGTGTAGGCGGGGATGGCGCAATAGACAGGACGGAAGTACAACGTGGCCGTCGTCCCCAGCACCTTCAGTGCATTCTGTGAGTTCTTGATGCCCGGCAGGCTGACGACCACGTCGTGGCCCTGGCGCTCGATGTTGGAGTTGGCCACACCCAGGCCGTTGACCCGGTTCTGGATGATCGAAACGGCCTGGGACAGGGTGGCGTCGTCGACGGTGCCCTGGGGTTGGAGGACCACCGACACTCCGCCCTTGAGGTCGAGGCCGAGGATGGGGGTGTGCCCGACCAGGATGGTGGCACCCAGGGACACGATGGCGACGGCGATGATCCCGAAGAGGGACCAGACCATGCTGCGGCGCATGATCAGCGACCGTCCGGCAACAACCTCAACGACTCCCCGAGCCGGTGCCGGTCTCGCCGTCGGTGGGGCCGGGATGTCCGTCGCTGCCGCGACGGCCGGAGCCGCCGTTGCCGGCATCGTCGTCGGCCACCGGGAAATCGGCCGACGGGTGATCGGCCGACGGGTGATCGGCCGACGGGTAATCCGCCGAAGGGTGGTCCCCCGACGTGTGGTCCGCCCTACCGTGGTCGCCGGCGTCCTCGTCGTGGATGGCCTCGTGGTCGCCCTCACCGTCGGGCGCCTCGTCCCAGGGATCGGGGGGCATGTCGCCCTCGCTGTCGTCGGCGACCGCCGGCGTCCCTCCAGCCGAGGCCGGGCGGGCGTTGATGGCCCGCTTCACGAAGGTCATCACGATCCCATCGGCCACCTCGACATCGAAGGTGGTGTCGGTGATGGCGACGATCGTTCCCATGATGCCGCCCACGGACATGACCTCGGAGCCGAGGTCGAGGGTGGAGACCTGGGTCCGTTGCTGCTTCATCCGGGCCTGACGGGGACGGATGATCAGGAAATAGCCGACTCCCACGATGAGCAGCAGGAACACGATGGTGAAGACGCTGCTCCCGCTGCTGGTCTTCCCCTTGACGGTGGTGGACGTGGCTGCGAGCAGCAGAGGATGGAGGAGGAAGGTCATGGGCAGGTGGGGGCCGCTCCCCGAGGGGAGGGATCGGGAGACTGTACCAAGGCCGGCGGCCCGGCTGGGGCCGTCCCCGGGGGGAAGGCCTGGCCCGGGCTCGTTCAGGTCGGGCCGGGGGACCCCCACTGGGCGGCGACGACGTCACGCAGGTGCTGGAGGGTTCCCGCTGCCACCGCCTGGGCGCAGCGACCCATCAGGTCCTGCACCCACGTCAGGTTGTGGATGCTCAGCAGGCGCCCGGCGGTCGGTTCCCCGACGGCGAGGAGGTGACGCAGGTAGCCGCGGCTGTGGCGGGCACAGACCCGGCAACCGCAATCGGGGTCGAGCGGGCCATCCTCGAGGGCGCGGGCGGCGGCCCGCACCGACAGGCGGCCCTGGCTGGTGAGGGCTGTCCCGTGTCGGGCCAGGCGGGTGGGCAGGACGCAATCGAACATGTCGACGCCGAGGGCCACCGCCTCCACCATCGACACCGGGTCCCCGACGCCCATGAGGTAGCGGGGGCGGTCGGCGGGAAGGCGGGCGGTGACCGCGGCGAGGGCGGGGAGCATCTGGTCGAGGGGCTCGCCGACCGAGAGCCCTCCGATCCCATAGCCGTCGAAGTCGAGGGCAACGGTTCTCTCCGCGCTCTCGGCCCGCAGGTCGACCGAGATCCCGCCCTGGACGATCCCGAAGAGAGCCTGATCCCGACGCTGGTGGCACGTCCGGGCTCGCGCCGCCCAGGCCAGGGTACGTTCAGCGGCCGAGCGGATCTGGGGGTCGGGCGCGGGCAGGCCCGGACAGATGTCGAGGGCCATCTGGATGTCCGCCCCGAGTTCCTCCTGGATGGCCACCGCCTCCTCAGGGGTGAGACGGTGACGGGATCCGTCATAGGTGGAGCGAAAGCTGACCCCGTCGTCGTCGACCGAGGCTCCGAGGGAGAAGACCTGATAGCCACCCGAGTCGGTGAGCAGGTGCCCGCCGAAGCCGAGGAAGCGGTGCAGCCCGCCGAGAGCGGCGATGGCCTTGGTGCCGGGTCGCAGCATCAGGTGGTAGGTGTTGGCCAGCACGACCTGGGGGGCCAGGGCATCGAGGTCGTCGGTGTCGAGCAGGCGCACCGCTCCCCTCGTCCCTACGGGCATGAAACAGGGGGTGGTAATGACCCCCCGTGGTGTGGTGATCGTCCCGGTTCGGGCCAACCCGTCGATGGCGTCGCCCCGGAACACCGCCGCAGTCACGGCCCTGTCCCCGAGCGGGTGACGATCATGGCGTCGCCGAAGGACAGGAAGCGGTAGCCGGCCGCCAGGGCGCAGCCGTACAGGTCCCGCCACCGGGGGCCGCAGAACGACTCCAGGAGGACGAGGAGCGACGAGCGAGGCTGGTGGAAGTTGGTGAGCAGCACATCGACGACGGCGAAGGGGTAGTCGCCGTGGATGAACAGGTCGGTGCGGCCCTGCAGGGAGCCGGTGGCGGCCGCCGCCTCCAGGGCTCGGGTGGTGGTGGTCCCGATGGCGATGACCCGGCGGGCAGAACGGCACGCGTCCATGGTCCGGGCCTCCACCCGGTATCGCTCGACGTGCATGACGTGGGACTCGACCGTCGCCGCGCTGAGGGGTCGGAACGTCCCGAGCCCCACCGCCAGATCGACCGCCTCCACCACGGCCCCCCGCTCCCGGCAGCGATCGAGCACCGCCTCGGTCAGGTGCAACCCCGCCGTCGGGGCGGCCACCGAACCAGGACGGTCGGCGTAGACCGTCTGGTAGCGCTCGGGGTCGGCCAGAGGCTCGTGGATGTAGGGCGGCAACGGGACCTGGCGGAGCTCGGCCAGGCGGTCGGGGCCCAGGAGCCGGACCTCCCGACGCCCGTCGTCGAGGCGGGCGCCGATCTCCACCACCGCCTCGCCGCCGTCGGTCGTGGTGAGCACGGTCCCCGGCGCCAGCCGCCGACCGGGCCGGACCAGGGCGATCCACGAGCCGTCGCCCCGGCTGGGGTCCGCTTCGAGCAGGAGCACCTCGGCGGCTGCCCCGGTCTGCTTGCGGAGGCGCAGGCGGGCCGGCAGGACCCGGGACGTGTTGACGACAACGACGTCGCCCGGTCCCACCAGGGCCGGCAGATCGCGCACGTGGCGATGCTCGGGAGCGGCACGGGGATCGAGGGCCACCAGCAGGCGGGCCCCATCGCGGGGTTCGATCGGATGCTGGGCGATGGCCTTTTCCGGCAGGGCGTACTCGGGAACAGCGCTCACGGGGTGTCGAAGAGACCGGCTGGCGGATCGAGGAGGCTCGGGGCCGCGGCCGGCGGATCCAACCCGAGGTGGCGCCACGCCCCCGGGGTGGCAACCCGACCGCGGGGTGTCCGCATGAGCAGGCCGAGTTGGAGCAGGTACGGCTCGTACACCTCCTCGACGGTATCGGTCTCCTCGGCCACGCTCACCGCCAGGGTCGACAGCCCCACCGGTCCGCCGCCGAAACGGGCGCACACGGCCCCGAGTATGGCCCGGTCGACCTTGTCCAGGCCCAGGTCGTCCACCCCGAAGAGGGTCAGCCCGGCCCGGGCCGTCTCCAGCGTGACCCGGCCGTCACCTCGGACCTCGGCGAAGTCCCGGACCCGCTTGAGCAGCCGGTTGGCGATGCGGGGGGTGCCGCGGGCCCGCCGGGCGATCTCGCCGGCCCCGGCCGGCTCGACGGTGACGCCGAGGATGGTCGCCGACCGGCGGATGATGGCGTCGAGGTCGTCGGGGGCGTAGTAGTCCAGCCGGGCGACGAAGCCGAAGCGGTCCCGCAGGGGCCCGGTCATCAGACCGGTCCGGGTGGTGGCGCCCACCAGGGTGAAGCGGGGCAGGTCCAGGCGGATGGACCGGGCCGATGGGCCCTTGCCGAGCACGATGTCGAGCTGGAAGTCCTCCATCGCCGGGTAGAGGATCTCCTCGACGGCCCGGCCCAGGCGGTGGATCTCGTCGACGAAGAGCACGTCACCGTCCACCAGGTTGGTCAGGATGGCGGCCAGGTCACCGGCGCGGACCAGGGCCGGTCCGGATGTGACCCGGAAGCCGGCGCCCATCTCGTTGGCCACGATCCCCGCCAGCGACGTCTTGCCCAGGCCGGGAGGGCCGGCGAAGAGGAGGTGATCGGCGGCCTGGCCCCGCCGCCGGGCCGCCTCCAGGACGATCTCGAGGTGTTCGCGCAGCTGGGGCTGGCCGATGAACTCGTCGAGGCGGTCCGGGCGCAGCGACGTCTCCTCGACCGCCTCCACAGGATCCGCGGAGGGGGCGACGACCCGCTCGATGCCCTCGTTTCTCATCGGGACCCGGCCAGCTCCCTGAGGGCGGCCCGGACCAGGTCCTCGACCGTCCCCTCGGCGGGCAGGCGTTGGGTGGTGGCCCGGATCTCGTCGGGGCTGTAACCGAGGGCCTCGAGGGCGGCGCGCACCTCCCGGCGCCGGGTGGAGCCGTCGTCACCGGCCCCGTCGGTGGCCGGCCCGGCGGCCACGAAGGCGTCGTCGTCGACCTCCAGGCGGGTCTTGAGCTCGATGAGCAGCCGGGCCGCCGTCTTCTTGCCGATACCGGGGACCAGCATCAAGGCGTCGATGTCCTCGGTCGCCACCGCGTGGCGCAAGGCGAGCGGTGCGTGGACCGACAGCAGGGCGAGAGCCACCGCCGGACCCACTCCGTGAGCGCCGATGAGCACCTCGAAGCAGGCCCGCTGGTCGGCGCTGGCGAAGCCGTAGAGGACCAGGGCGTCCTCACGCACGTGGGTGTGCACGTGGACGCGGACCTCCGAGCCGATGTCACCGATGGCGGCCGCCACCGACGCCGGGGTAACCACCCGGTAGCCGACGGGCCCGGCTTCGATCAGCAGCTCGCCGCCGTGGTCGCCCTTCCGGCCTCGCTCGGCCAGCACGCCGCGCAGGGATCCGATCACCGCACGTGCTCCGTCACCGAAGGGCCGATGCCGTCGCGTGGCGCAGGCGCGCCCCGCTCAGATGGCAGATGGCCAGGGCCAGGGCGTCGGCTCGGTCGGCGGGCTTCGGCACGGCGGCCAGGCCGAGAAGGACCTGCACCATGCGCTGCACCTGCTCCTTGGTCGCCGAGCCGTACCCGACGACGGCCTGCTTGACCTCGTTGGGGCTGTACTGGACCACGTCGCAACCCGCCTGCACGGCGGCCGCCAACGCCAGGCCGCTGGCCTGACCGGTCGCCATGGCGGTACGGGCGTTGGTCTGGAACAGCACCCGTTCGACCACCACCACCTCGGGGCGCAGATCGGCCAGCAGGGCCCTCAGATCGTCGAGCAGGGTGGCCAGGCGGCTGCCCAACGGAGCGATCGGCGAGGTGGTCAGATGGCCGACGGCAACGGCGCGGAGGACACCGCCGCCGCTGACCACGGCGCCGTAGCCACAGCGGGTCAGGCCCGGATCGATCCCGAGGGCGAACATCCGTTCGAGGGTAGCAGCCGTCCTTCCGGCCATGGTGGACCGGAGCTCAGGCCTCGATGAGCTCGATGATGGAGTCGGGGATGTCGAAGTTGGCATAGACGTTCTGGACGTCGTCGTACTCCTCGAGCAGGTCGATGAGGCGCAGGACCTTCTTGGCATCGGCCTCGTTGTCGAGGGGGACGAGGTTGTCGGCGACCATGGTGGCCTCGGCCGACTCGATGGGGAAGCCCGCCTCGACCAGCGCGGCGCGCACCGCTTCGACCTCGTTCGGGGGCGTCGTCACCTGCCACGAGCTGCCCGCCTCGGTGATGTCCTCCGCCCCGTGGTCCAAGGCGGCCAGCATGAGATCGTCCTCGCTGATCTCCTCTCCCCCGGACCTGACCTTGGGGACGAGGACGACGCCTTTGCGGTTGAACTGCCACGAGACCGCACCCGGCTCGGCGAGGGAGCCGCCGTTCTTGGAGAACGTCGAGCGGATGTCGGACCCGCTGCGGTTGCGGTTGTCGGTCAGGCACTCGACGATCACCGCCACGCCCGAGGGCGCGTACCCTTCATAGGAGATCTGCTCGTAGTGGACACCCTCGAGCTCGCCGGTGCCGCGCTTGATGGCCCGGTCGATGGTGTCGATAGGCACCGAGTTCTCCCTGGCCTTCTGGAACATCGTCCGCAGGGTGGGGTTGGTGTCGGGGTCGCCGCCTCCCTCCCGGGCGGCCACCTCGACCTGACGGATGAGTTTGGCGAACAGCTTCCCCCGAGCCTTGTCGGCCGCCCCCTTCTTGTGTTTGATGGTCGCCCATTTGGAATGTCCGGACATGCTTTCAGCCTCTCACGATGCGACTCGCTCCAAGAACAACTCGTGCAGGCGCCCGTCCCCGGACAACTCGGGGTGGAAGGCAGCCACGACCACCGGCCCCTGGCGGCACAGCACCGGGTGCTGGGCCCCGTCCCGGCCTTCGACGGTGGCCAGCACCTCGACGTCGGGGCCGGTCCGCTCCACGAAGGGGGCCCGGATGAAGACGGCATGAAACCGGCCGCCGGCCATGGCCGGAACGTCGAGATCGGTCTCGAAGCTGTCGATCTGGCGGCCGAAGGCGTTGCGCCGCACGGCGATGTCGACCGCAGCCAGGCGGATCTGGTCGGCGCGACCGTCGGCCACGTCCCGTCCCAGCAGGATCATCCCCGCGCAGGTGCCCAGGGCAGGCATGCCGTCCCGGAGGCGCCCGGCCAGCGGCGGGCCGAGACCCACCGAGGTCATCAACAACGACAGGGTGGTGGATTCGCCGCCGGGAAGCACCAGGGCCTCGATCGCCTCGAGGTCGGCCGGGCGGCGGACCTCGATGGGTTCCACGTCGAGCTTGCGCAGCATGGCCGCGTGCTCTGCGACATCACCCTGCAGGGCCAGGATGCCGATCTTCACTCCCGCTACCAGCCCCGATCGGACAACCGGGTCTCGACGGTGGACGACTCCTCGCCCCGCATGGCGTCGCCGAGACCGCGGCTCACCTTGGCGACCAGCTCGGGGTTGTTGAAGTGGGTGGTGGCCTCGACGATGGCCCGGCCGAAGCGGGCCGGATCGGCGCTCTTGAAGATGCCCGAGCCGACGAAGGTGGCTTCGGCGCCGAGTTGCATGACCAGGGCGGCGTCGGCAGGCGTGGCGATGCCGCCGGCGCAGAACAGGGGGACGGGCAGGTGGCCGGTCTCGGCGATCTCGGCCACCAGGGTGACCGGCGCCTGGAGGGTCTTGGCCCAGCCGTACAGCTCGGCGCCGTCGGCGACGCCGATCCGGCGGATGTCGCCCAGGATGGAACGGAGGTGGCGGACGGCCTCTTTGACGTCGCCGGTGCCGGCCTCCCCCTTGGAGCGGATCATGGCCGCCCCCTCGGAGATGCGCCGCAGGGCCTCGCCCAGGTTGGTCGCCCCGCACACGAAGGGGGCGGTGAACGACCACTTCTCGATGTGGTGGGCCTCGTCGGCAGGGGTGAGGACCTCACTCTCGTCGATGTAGTCGACCCCGAGGCTCTGCAGGACCTGGGCCTCGGCGAAGTGGCCGATGCGGGCCTTGGCCATGACCGGGATGGTGACCGCCGCCTTGATCCCCTCGATCAGAGCCGGATCACTCATGCGGGCCACGCCACCGTCCCGGCGGATGTCGGAGGGCACCCGCTCGAGGGCCATGACGGCCACGGCGCCGGCATCTTCGGCCACCCGGGCCTGGTCGGCGTCGACGACGTCCATGATGACCCCGCCGCGCAGCATCTCCGCCAGCCCTCGCTTGACGAGATCGGTACCGGTACGGCGGGTGGTTTGCTCCGAGGCCATGTCCCCATCCTACGGCCTCCGCCGCCACCGCCGGCCAGGGTCGGCGAGCGAGGTGGGCCGGGTCCTACAGCTCCCGCAGGGCGGAAACCCGTTCGGCCAGGGCGGGGCGCCTCGGGGAAGGTGTTCCGCCCCCGCGTCCGGATCCAGGGCCGGCGGGCGGCCGGGGGTCGGCCAGCCACATGCCGGCGACGGAGGACGGGACATCGGGCAAGGCGGTACCCAGCCGGTCCATGGTCTCGAAGGCGCTGACCAGGGCGGGCGGGTAACGGGTGAGGGCGACCCCGGCCCCATCCACGTCGGTGTCGTGGTCTCCGGCTCCCGCCGCCCAGCGGGCACCGAGGCCGAAGGTGGCGACGGCGACCGTCACGGGGATGATGTCCCCCCGGCGGATCTGCACCAGCCCGTCGGCGAGCACCCCCTCCAGCTCGATGCGGCTGAGGTTGTCGACCAGGCCGGTGGTCACGGCCAGCACCGCGTCGTCGGCGCTGCGCCCCGCCACCAGCAGGTTGAGGCCCGAATGCGGGGTCACCATCACCCGGGGCTGGCGGAGCCCGGCGGTGGTGCACAGCCCGTCGATGAGGTTGAGCAGCCGGGCATCGCTCGAAGCACTGGCCGGGCGGCCGCCGAGGGAGGCGAGGACCTGGCGCTCGCCGGCTCCCCACAACCAGGTGGCGGTCACCGTGGCGACGACGACGAACACCACCACCGCCACGATGGGCCCGAGGACCAGGGCGATCAGACCAAGGACGATCGCCGGCAGGAGGGCCCCGGCGGCCACCAGGACCTGGGCCCGCCGCAGCGGGGTCACGGGAGGTAGGCGGCGATCGGCATCGGCCCGTATGGTAACCCGGCCTCAGGGATCACGTCGCAGCCCTGCCGGGACCCACCGGGGGCGCCGAAGAGGACGAACCAACGCTGGTCCCGTTCCGCCCCTGCGGTGTGGCAGACCCGGATGACCTCCAGGCCGGCCCGTGCCGCGACGGTCCCGGCGTCGCCGACGCCGAGCGTCGCCCACGGGAACCATGGTGTCGTCTTCTCTCCTCGCTCGATGCGCGCCTCGAGGCGTCGGCTCGGGGCTCCGGGCACCTCCACTTCGACCAGCACCCGGCCCCGCGGCTCGAGGAGCTCACCGCAGCGGCGGAGGAGTGCAACGGGATCACCACCGATGCCGACGTTGCCGTCGAAGAGCAACACCGTGCCCCACCGGCCCTCGCCGGGCAGGCGCTCCCAGATCCCCCGCTGCAACACCGGCGCTCCTCGGCGCTGGGCCAGGGCCACCGCACCGGGAGCCGGGTCGACGCCCATGGCGGTGACGCCGGCCAGGACGAGATGGTGGACCAACCGGCCGGGGCCGCACCCGACGTCGAGCACGGGGCCCTCCACGTCAGCCAGGAGAGCCCGCTCGTCCTCGTCGGCTCGCTCACTCCACCGGCTCGGCTCGAAGGGCAGGAGGTCGCCGTCCCGGGTCCGGAGACAGACCTCCTCGAGAGGGAGGGTGCTCATCCCCGGCCACCTGCGGACGCTCCGGCCCGGAGGTGGGTGAGCGAGGTGACCAGCTCCGGGGTGCGGCCCCGACCCATGAGCCGTGAGACGGCCAGGAGGTCGTCGATGGTGTCGATGTCGCGACCTTCGGCCAGCAGGTCGACGTCCATGCCCAGGGCCTCCAGGCGGGCCCGCTGGGCCGCACCGGTCCCCGACGTGCTCATCGGTACCCCGGCGAAGGCGTCGGGGTGGGGGCGGGCCATGCCGACGCCCCACCATCCACCGTCCTGGGCCGGACCGAGGACCGCCGGCGCTCGACCCGGCCGGTCCAGGCGGGCCAGGGCGTCGTCGAGGTCGGTCGCCGTCAGCTGGGGAGTGTCCATGCCGATCTGGAACCCGGCACTCCCGGCGTCGTGCCAGGCCGCACCGAGACGCTCCGCCAGGCCCCGGCCTCGCTGGGTCACGACCTCGAATCCGGCCGGCAGCCACGGGCCGAGCTCACCGTCGAGGGCCACGATGCGCCGGTCGGCCCCGCACCGGCTGACGGCCTCGAGGGTGTCGGCCAGGGCTGCCTCGGCGATGACGGCAGCCTCCTCGGGTGTGCAGGGCGGACACAGCCGTGTCTTCACCCGCCCCGGCACCGGGGCTTTGGCCATGACCAGGACGTGCACGCTCAGGCCTGCTTCCCTCGCGAGACCGACGACCCGGCCAGCCGTCTCCGCCGCCTGAGGGCGCTGGCGACCAACAACCTGCTCATGTCTCCGACCACGGTCAGCGTTCCCCGGAGGGTGCCGGTGACCTTGGACTGACCCACCCGGGCGTGATAGGCCACGTCCACCTCACGGACGCGCCAGCCCGCATCGGCGGCGGCCAGGACCATCTCCAGGGGCCATCCTGACCGGCGGTCCCGTAGGTCCAGGGTGAGCAGCTCGCGGCGCCGGGCGGCCCGCATCGGTCCCAGGTCCCGCAGATGGGTCCCCCCGCGCCGCAACGGCGGGGTCCGGTTGAGCAACCCGGCCAGGGCCTGGTTGGCCAGGCGGGCATGCAGGGGCCACGCCCCCCGAACGCTCGTGCGCCGGGCCCCGAGCACCAGGTCGGCCGCCTGGGACAGGACCGGTTCTGCGACCCGGACCAGCTCCGCGGGGTCGAACGACCCGTCGCCGTCCATGAAGCACACCACGCCGTCGGCGGGGTCGGCGGCCTGAAGTCCCGCCCAGCACGCGGCACCGAATCCTCGGGCCGGCTCGGTCACGACCCGGGCACCGTGGCGGCGGGCCACGTCGGCCGAGCCGTCCGTGGAACCGTTGTCCACCACCAACGGCTGATACCCGGCGGGCATGGCCGCAAGCAGTGCGGGCAGGGCGAGTGCCTCATCGAGGACAGGGATCACGACCACAGGCACCCCGCAGTTCTACGCCCTTTGCCCGTGCTCGCAAACGTGAGCACGGTCACAATTCGATGAACTTCCCGGCCCGCAGATGTGTGCAGGGCGGGCAGGAGAGGGATCATGCTGGGCATGCCTGCCGACCCGCCCCGTGAACGGGTCCTCATCGTGGAGGACGACGCCACGGTCGCCGAGGTGGTCAGCCGGTACCTCCAGGCCGAGGGTTACGCCGTCGCCACCAGCTCCGACGGGGCGGACGGCCTGCGCCGGGCCCTGGCCGACCCGCCCGATCTGGTCGTGCTGGATCTGATGCTGCCCTCGCTCAACGGTCTCGAGGTGTGCCGGCGCCTGCGGGCCGAAGCCCCGGTCCCGGTGATCATCCTGACGGCCAGGGGCGAGGAGGCGGACCGGATCGCCGGCCTCGAGCTGGGCGCCGACGACTACGTGGCCAAGCCGTTCTCGCCACGGGAGCTGACGGCGCGGGTCAAGGCGGTGCTGCGCCGGGCCAACGGCCCGGTACCGGAGCGCGATGCCACCTCCATGGCCGCCGGGGATCTGGAGGTCGACACGCTGGCACACGAGGTCCGCCGGTCCGGCAGTCTGATCTCGCTCACGGTCAAGGAGTTCGATTTGCTCGCTCATCTCATGCGTCACCCCCGCCGCGCCTTCCGGCGCGACGAGCTGCTGTCGGAGGTGTGGGGCTTCGACTACGGGGACACGTCGACCGTCACGGTGCACATCCGTCGCCTCCGGGAAAAGGTCGAGGCCGATCCGAGCAACCCTCGCCACGTCGCCACCGTGTGGGGCGTCGGCTACCGGTTCGAGCCATGAGCGGGCAGCACTCCCGGCTGAGACGGTGGCTGGCCCCGTCCCTGGTGATCGTCGCCGGGGTGGCGCTCAGCGTGGTCCTGGCCGTGTCGTTCTCCCTGCGGACCCACGATGCCATCGTCCTCTTCACCTGGTCGGCCGGCGGCGCCGCGGTGACCGGGATCCTCGCCGCCCTGCTCCTGGCCTGGGTCAGGCGGACGCGGACCGGGACCCAGACGGTCATTGTCGCCCTGGCTCCTGTCGTCGCCGTCGGCATCGGCGTCGTCGGCGGGGCTCGGGCCATGTTCATCGCCGACCACGATCTCCGGGCTCTGGCCGTGATCCTGACCGGCGCCGGTACCGTCGCCGTCCTGGCCGGGATCAGCCTGGGCCGCCGGGTCGCCTCCGCCACCGCCACGGTCGCCTCCCTGGCTCGCGATCTCGGAGGTCCGCCCGGCCCCCCTCCGGCGCGGGGCCGGGCGGGCGGACCCGCGTCGATCAACCGTCAGCGGGCCGCCGACGCCCCCGGCGAGCTGGCCGCCCTGGCCCAGGAGCTGCAACTGACCTCCGAACGCCTGCGGGCCACCCGGGCCCAAGCGGAGGCTCTGGAGCGGGGCCGGCGGGAGCTGGTGGCCTGGGTCTCGCATGATCTGCGCACTCCACTGTCGGGGATGCGGGCCATGGTCGAGGCCATCTTGGACGAGGTCGTCAGCGACGAGGTCACGGTGGCCCGCTACCACCGGACCCTCCTGGCCGAGATCGAACGCCTGTCCGGCCTGGTCGACGACCTGTTCGTCCTGGCCACCATCGAGGCCGGCGCCGTGCAGCTGCACCTCGAGGCGGTCAGCTTCGACGAGCTGGTCTCCGACGCCCTGGCCGGGGCCTCGGCCAAGGCGACGACCAAGGGCATCGACCTGGACGCGGCCATGGACACCCCCCTCGTGGTGGAGCTCTCCTCGGCGGAGATGTCGAGGGTCGTGCACAACCTGCTGGACAACGCCATCCGCCACACGCCCACGGGGCGAACCGTGAGGGTCGAGGCCGGCCTGACCCCCGACGGCACCAGGGCTCGGCTGTCGATCAGTGACGGATGCGGGGGCATCGAGGCGTCCGACATCGAACGGGTCTTCGATCTGGCCTACCGGGGTGACACGGCCCGTTCTGCCGACACCGGAGGGGGTGGCCTCGGCCTGGCCGTGGCCCGCGGCCTGGTCGAGGCCCACGCCGGCGAAATCCGCGTCCAGAACTCGGCCGACGGGTGCGAGTTCGTTGTCGACCTGCCGCTCCGCCACGATCATCCGGCCCCCGAGCCGGCTGGATGAGGGTCCTGCTCACCGGGGGCAACGGCTTCATCGGTTCCCACATCGCCGAGGCCCTGGTGGCCGGCGGCACCGAGGTGCTCATCGTGGACCGCAACGGCTCCTGGCCGGCGGGCCCGCTGCCTGCGGGCATCGAGATCATGGCCGGCGATCTCCGGGACCCTTCGGTCTGCGCCACTGCCGTGACCGGCGTCGACGCCGTCTGCCATCAGGCGGCCAGGGTGGGCCTTGGCGTCGACTTCGCCGATGCCCCCGGCTACGTCGCCGACAACGACGTGGGCACGGTGACGCTGCTGAGCGCCCTGTGGGACCGTTCCTTCCGCGGCCGCCTGGTGCTGGCCGCCAGCATGGTCGCCTACGGCGAGGGCCGCTACCGCTGCGAGCGCCACGGGACCGTCCCCGCCGGCCGGCGCCAACCCGACGACCTCGACGGCGGTCGCTTCGAGCCGCGCTGCGGGGTCGACGGGTGCGACCGGTTCCTGGTATGGGAACGCGTCCCCGAGGACGCACCTACCGACCCGAGGAACGTCTACGCCGCCACCAAGGTCCATCAGGAACACCTCTGCGCCCTGTGGGCCGGCGAGGCCGGCACCACGGCCGTGGCCCTCCGCTATCACAACGTGTACGGGCCCCGGCTCCCCCGCGACACCCCCTACGCCGGGGTGGCCGCCATCTTCAAGTCCGAGGTGGAGGCCGGGCGGGCCCCCCAGGTCCACGAGGACGGCGGCCAGATGCGGGACTTCGTCCACGTCAGAGACGTGGCCCGGGCCAACCTGGCCGCCCTGTTCGCCCCCGATGTGGCCGGTGGGGCCTACAACGTGGCCTCCGGCCACCCCCACTCGGTGGGGGACATGGCCGCAGCCATCTGCTCCGCCGCCGTCTCCCCTGGCGGCACGGACTCCCCTGGCGGCACGGACTCCCCTGGCGACACGGACTCCCCTGGCAACAGGCCGCTTGTCCCGGCCGTCACCGGTCGGTGGCGCCTGGGTGATGTGCGCCACATCGTCGCCTCGACCGACAAGGCCGCCCAGGGCCTGGGCTTCCGGGCCGAGATCGCCTTCGAAGAGGGGATGAACGAGCTGGCCGGCCCCGAGCCCGAACCCCGGTGACGCTCGCCGAGCCCGTCGCCCGGTCCCGACCGCCGGGCCGGACGGCCCCGTGGGGCTGGCTCGCCGGGTTCTGGGTCAGCGCCGTGGCCGGTGTCGTCCTGTCGGTGGCCGAGGCCACCAGCCGACCGATCCTGGGGGCCCGATGGACCCTGCTCGACGTGCTGGCCGCGTGGGCCGGGGTGTGGGTCGTGGGCGTGGTCTGCGCCCTTCACCTGCCGATGCGCCGGCGGAGGGCCCTGATCGCCATCGCCGTCGTCGCCACCGCCCTCCGTGTGGCTGCCCTGGCCAGCGGCCCGACCCTCTCCGACGACCTGTACCGCTACAGCTGGGACGCCCGGGTCCAGATCTCGGGGGTCGACCCCTACCGTTACCCTCCGCAGGCCAAGACCCTCCGGCCGCTGCGGGAGGAGTGGTTGTGGCCCGACGCCGCCGGGTGCGCCCACATCATGCGGCCTCCCGGATGCACCCGCATCAACCGCCCCAGCGACCGGACGATCTACCCCCCGGTGGCGGAAGGATGGTTCAGCGCCGTCTATCGGCTCGGTGGGGGCATCGGCTCGCGATACAAGTTGTGGCAGGGGGCGGGCTTGGCAACGGAGCTGGGCACCATGGGTTTGCTCACAGCCCTGCTCATCCGCCGGCGCCGCGACCCGCGCTGGCTGGCCCTCTACGCCCTGTGCCCGGTTCCGGTGGTCGAGGTGGTCAACGACGGCCACATCGACGGGTTGGCCATCCTGTTCCTCATCGCCGCCTTCCTGGCCCTGGCGCCCCGCCCGGCCCGGCCCGGGGGGCCCACACCCCGAGCATCGCCTTCCACCTGGCGGGCGGCGGCGGCCGGGGCTCTCATCGGTGCGTCGGCTCTGGTCAAGTTGTATCCGATCGTCGTCCTGCTGGCCGTCTGGGTGGCACCCGGCATCCGTTGGCGGCATCGGCTGGCGTCGGGGGCGGCCGCTGTCGGCGTGGTCGTCCTCGGCTACGCCCCCCACGTCGCCGCCGTCGGCATCAAGGTCCTCGGGTATCTGCCCGGCTACCTCAAGGAGGAGCACTACACGGGAACGTCCAGCCGTTTCCTCCTGGCCGCCCTGTTCCATCTTCACGGCCATGCCGCCGAGGCCGCGGTGGTCGCCGCCGTCGTCGTCACCGGGATCGTCCTGATCATCCGGCGGCCACCGGCCATCGGGGCCGCGACCGTGCTCATGGGCGTCCTGCTCCTCGCCGCCACCCCCGTCCAACCGTGGTACGCCGTGACCCTCGTGGCCCTGGCCACCGCGGCCCGCAGACCGCGCTGGGGGCTGGTCGTCGCCGCCGGGTATCCCTACTTCTTCGCCGTGATCCTCTCGGCCGTCCACCAGACCGGCCTGGGCCAGATCGCCTACGGGGCGGCGGCCGTCGGCGTGCTCGTCGTCAGCGTCGTCGCCGTAGCCCGCCGCCGAACGGGGGCCGGCGAGGTGGCCGAAGCGGAAGGACCAGGGCTCTCCGGTACAGATCCAGGTAACAGGTGGCCAGGGCGTCGAGCGAGAAGTGCTCGGCCCTGAGCCGGGCCGCATCGACCATGGCGTCGACCCCGGGCCCGCCGGCCAGGGCCCGGCGGAGGCCATCGGCCAGGGCGTCGACGTCGCCGGGGGCAACCAGTAAGGCCTCGACGTCGCCGCGGGCCACGTTGCGGTACCCGGCCAGGTCGCTGGCCACCACCGCGATGCGGGCCGCCATGGCCTCGAGCAGGACCACCCCGAAGCTCTCCCCTGAGATGGACGGGGCGCAGAACACTGTGGCGGCCCGCAGCCGGCGGGCCTTCTCGGCCTCGTCGACCATGCCCAGCCACTCGATGCGGCGGTCATCGGCGGTCTGGGCCTGCAGGCGGGCGGTCTCCGGTCCCTCCCCGATGACCCACAGGCGGACGTCGGGACCGAGCCTGGCCATGGCGTCGACCAGCACGGCCAGCCCCTTGCGGATCTCATGGCGGCCGACGAAGACCACGGTCGGCTTCGACGCCGGCCACGGCACCGCCGCGTCGTAGCCGGACGGGTCGATGCCGTTCCACACCCGTTCGTAGCTGCCGGCCAGCGCGTTGTGGGCGGTGATCTCCGCCTCCTCGGAGACGGCGGCCCGGACCGCCACCCGATCGGCGACATAGCGGGTCAACGGGCGCACCAACCGGTACCCCGAGCTCTCCCCCGAACGGTGGAACGTGGCTACCAGGGGCCCGTCGCTGAACATCAGGGCGGTGAGGGTGGGGCCGGGCACAAGGGGCTCGTGGAGGTGGACGACATCGAACTCCTCGTCCCTCAGGGCGCGGATGGTCCGCAGGACGCAAGCCGGATCCGGGGCGATGGCGGCCACCGACCCGTTGCCGGCGGCGGGGACGGAATTCCCCAAAGGAGTGACCGTGGCGTCCGGTGGCGGCCCGTCGCACGGTCCCAGCACCCGGGCGTCGATGCCTTGGCGACGGAGGGCCTCGCCCAAGCCCAGCACCTGGCCCTGCACCCCGCCCGGGAGGGTCAGGCTGTAGGGGCACACCAGCCCCACGCGCATCGGTCTCAGCGGGGAGCCCCCGGGCGGATGCTGGTCATCCACCGAGACACTACGAGAGGTGATGCACCTCCTGGAGCCCGTAGACCGGGGTGTCGAGACCCTCGTAGCGGGCCTTGAGCTGGAGGGCCAGGTACAGCGAGTAGTGGCGGGACTGGTGCAGGTTGCCTCCGTGGAACCAGAGGGCCTCCTGCTGGGTCGGCTTCCACATGTTGCGCTGCTCGCCCTCCCACGGGCCGGGATCCTTGGCCGTGTTGGACCCGAGGCCCCAGACCTTCCCCACCTTGTCGGCGACATCGGGGGAGATCAGGTCGGCCGCCCACCCGTTCATGGACCCGTACCCGGTGGCGTAGACGACCAGGTCGGCCGGCAGCGCGGCGCCGCCCTCCAACACGACGCTGTCCTCGGTCAGCTCCTTGACGTCCCCATGGGCCAGCTTGATGCGGCCATCGGCCACCAGGGCGGCGGCGCCCACGTCGATGTAGTACCCCGAGCCTCGCCGCAGGTACTTCATGAACAGCCCGGACTCGTCCTCGCCGAAGTCCAACAGGAATCCGGCGTCCTCGAGGCGCTTGTAGTACTCGGCGTCGCGCTCGCGGATCTGGTCGTACACCGGTATCTGGAACTGGTGCATGATCCGGTAGGGCAGCGAGGCGAAGATCATGTCCGCCTTCTGCGTGGTGACCCCGTTGGCCACCGCCTCCTCGGAGTAGAGCGGGGCCAGGCCGATCTCCATGAGCGAGTCGGACCGGATGACCGTCGTCGGTGACCGCTGGACCATCGTCACGTCGGCGCCGGCCTCCCACAGAGCGGCGCAGATGTCGTGGGAGGAGTTGTTGGACCCGATGACCACCGCCCGCTTGCCGCCGTAACCGTCTGCGCCAGGATGCTGCGACGAGTGGTGCTGATCGCCGGTGAAGCGGTCCTGGCCGGCGAAGGTGGGGATCTGGGGCTTGGCCGAGATGCCGGTGGCCAGCACCAGGTGGCGCGGTCGCAGGGTGATCTCTTCGCCGTCGCGCTCGACGACGACGTCCCATGCGCCCGACGCCTCGTCGTAGTTGGCCCGCTTCGCCGTCGTGGAACCCCAGTAGTTGAGCTCCATGACCTTGGCGTACATCTCCAGCCAGTCGGCGATCTTGTCCTTGGGGGAGAAGACCGGCCAGTTGCTCGGGAACGAGATGTATGGGAGGTGGTCGTACCAGACCGGGTCGTGGAGGCACAGCGACTTGTAGCGTTTGCGCCAGGAGTCGCCAGGGCGCTCGTTGCGCTCCACGATGATCGCCGGGATGCCCAGCTGGCGCAGCCGGGCACCGAGGGCGATGCCGCCCTGGCCGCCGCCGATGACGACCACGTAGGGCTGGCGGGTGCGACCCAGCTCGGCCGTCTCGTTCTGGCGGGCCTCCAACCACGTGACCCGTTCCGGATTGGCGCCATGCTCGGCGCCGAGGGGCCGGTCGCCCCCGGCCGGTTCCTCGTGGCCCTTCAACTCGTCGAGGGTGGTGAGCAGGGTGAAGGCCTTGTCGCCGACCAGCCGGAGGTGACCCCGTCCCCGCCCGACGACGGTCTCGAACTCGATCCAGGCCTCGGTCACACCGTCCGCCTCGGTAGGCTCCTCGGTGGCGTGGAAGGAGGTGGGGGCGGTCGCCTCCAGCGTGGCCTGGAGCAGGTCGGTGACGCCGGCGGGGCCCTCGACGGTCTTGATGTTCCAGGTGAAGGCGACCAGATCCCGCCAGTAGCTCTCGGCCGCGAAGAGCGAAGCCGCCCGCTCCGGGTCTCTGGCCACGAGGGCGTCCTCGAACGCAGCCAGCCAGGCGTCGACGTGGCGACCTGCTTCCGTGCCGGTCCCGGTCTCCTCGAGCGTCTCGGTCACGTTGCTACCTCCCCGGTGCCGCGGGCCGCTCGCCCGCTTCCCAACCGATGGTACCGATCCCGCCGACCGGGCTAGCCGTCGTCCCCTGGCCAGATGGGCTGCATCATATTCGGGGGTGTCGCTGACCTGCCATAATCGGTCATAGAGACGGCCTGACCTGCACTTTCACCGTTCAGCAGTTCGCACCACTTCTCGTCAGTTCTCACCGTTCTGAGGACTGGCTGAGGACTGAGTGAGGACCGGCGGCGTTGCGCCCACTCGTCAATCGAGCAGCCGCCA
>JBPCNZ010000146.1:0-29067 GCA_051000755.1 Acidimicrobiales bacterium
GGGCCTCTGCCCTCGGTTCTGCCCGCGGAGCGAATGGTGCTAAACCGCCTTGGCCACCTCTCGTGCGTCCCCAGCCTCACCTGGCGCCACGGGGACGCGGCGGGGGGGCGGCCCCGGGTCCGCGACACCCGCAAGACCACACCGGGGTTGCGGGCCCTGGAGAAGGCGGCGGTGCGGGCCGGGGGCGGCGTCAACCACCGGGCGTCACTGTCGGAGGGGATCCTGGTCAAGGACAACCATCTGGCCGGCCTGACCATCCCCGAGGCCGTGACCCGCTCCAAGCAACGCTGGCCGGGCCAGGCCTGCGAGGTCGAATGCGACACCCTCGAGCAGGTGGTGGCAGCGGTGGGGGCCGGCGCCGACATGGTGCTGGTCGACAACATGACCCCCGAGGAGGTGGGCGCCGCCGTCGGCGCCGTCGGCGGCCGGGTGCCCGTCGAGGTGTCGGGCGGGGTCACCCTCGAGACCATCGGCGCGTACGCCGCGGCCGGCGCCGACCTGGTCGCTGTCGGGGCCATCACCCACTCCGCTCCGGTGCTCGACATCGGTCTCGACCTGGAGGACTCCCCGTGCTCGTCGCCATCGACGTAGGCAACACCCAGACCGTCATCGGGGTGTTCGAACCCGACGCCGAAGACGGGACCCGGGGTGACTTGGCCTACCACTGGCGGGTCTCCACCGTCGCCGGGCGCACCGCCGACGAGGTGGCGCTGCTCCTTGACCAGCTCTTCGCCCTCGAGGGCCTCGACGCCAACGGGATCGTCACCGGCATCGCCGTGGCCTCGGTGGTTCCTCGCCTGCGCACGGCGATCCGGGACATGGCCGAACGGTGGTACAAGGTCCCGACCATCATCGTCGAACCCGGCGTCCGCACGGGCATGCCCATCCTCTACGACAACCCCAAGGAGGTCGGCGCCGACCGCATCGCTGACGCGGTGGCCGCCTTCGACAAGTTCGGGGGCCCGACCATCGTGGTCGACTTCGGGACCGCCACCACCTTCGAGGTCGTCTCCGCCCGAGGCGAGTACCTCGGCGGGGTCATCCTCCCCGGCATCGAGATCTCCCTCGAAGCCCTCTTCGCCCGGGCCGCCCTGCTGCCGCGGGTGGAGCTGGTGGAGCCGACCAGCGTGCTGGCCAAGAACACCGTCGAATCGGTCCAGGCCGGGGCCATCTACGGCTTCACCGCCCAGGTCGACGGGTTGTGCAAGCGTCTGGTAGACGAGATCGGCCCGGCAACCGTCGTCGCCACCGGCGGCCTGGCCAGCCTCATCGGGCCGGTGTCGGAGGCCATCGACCACCACGAGCCGTGGCTCACCCTCCACGGCCTGCGGATCATCTTCGAGCGCAACCGGCGCTGAGCGCCACCCCGAAAGCGGGGCGGGCCCCCTGGGCCCAACATGGCTGTGGATTCTTCCCGGAAACCGGGACGAATCCACAGCCAGGTTGACGATGGGGGGATCCGGTTGGACGGCCGCCCGCCGGTCGGCAAGCATCGACGGCTGCCATGACCCCTGACCCCCCGCCGATCCCGTACCGGTTCGACCGCACGGCCACCGCCGCCGAGCTGATCGCCGACCACGCCGCCCTCGGCGCCGGCGAGGAGACAGGCCGGGTGGTCTCGGTCGCGGGCCGGCTCATGCTGCGCCGGGAGATGGGCAAGCTGGCCTTCGGTGAGCTGCGGGACTCGTCGGGGTCGATCCAGCTCTTCGCCGGGGCCAAGTGGACCGACCGTTTCGCCGAGTTCACGCGATTGTCACTCGGGGACTGGATCGGGGCCACCGGCGACGTGGTCCGGACCCGGACCGGCGAGCTGTCGGTCAAGCTCACCGACTGGGTGCTCCTGGCCGAGACCCGCCGCAGCTTCGGCGACAAGTGGCGGGGCATCGCCGACATCGACCTGCGCTACCGCCAGCGCTACGCCGACCTGTGGGCCAACGACGCGTCCCGGCGCACCCTCCTCCTGCGCAGCCGGATCGTCTCCGAGCTGCGCCGCTTCCTCGAGGATCGAGACTTCGTGGAGGTCGAGACCCCGGTCTTCCACCCGATCCCGGGCGGGGCTGCGGCCAAGCCGTTCGTCACCCACCACAACACCCTCGACCTGGACCTGTACCTGCGGATCGCCCCTGAGCTGTATCTCAAGCGGCTGGTCGTCGGCGGCTTCGAGAAGGTCTTCGAGCTGGCCCGGGTGTTCCGCAACGAGGGGCTGTCGCCCCGCCACAACCCCGAGTTCACCATGTTGGAGCTGTACCAGGCCTACGCCGACTACCACGACATCATGGCCCTGGTCGAGAACCTGGTGGCCCACCTGGCCCGAACCCTGTGCGGGACGACGCAGTTGAGCTATGGAGGCCGTTCCCTGGATCTCGAACCACCCTGGCGGCGTGCCCCCCTCACCGAGCTCATCGCCGAACACGCAGGGGTGAAGGTCGATATGGACACCCCGGTAGCCGAGCTGCGGGCCGTGCTCGCCGACCACGGTGCCGTCGCGAACGACGCCTGGGGCGCCGGCAAGCTCCTCGTGGAGATCTACGAGAAGACCGCCGAGTCGGAGCTGTGGGGCCCGGTGTTCGTCCTCGACTACCCCAAGGAGGTCTCCCCGCTCGCCCGGGCCCACCGCAGCCAGCCGGGCCTGGTCGAGCGCTTCGAGGGCATCGTCGCCGGCCGGGAGCTGTGCAACGCCTTCTCCGAGCTCACCGACCCCGATGAGCAACGGGCCCGCTTCGCCGCCCAGGTCGAGGCCCGGTCCGCCGGTGACGACGAGGCCATGGTGGTCGACGCCGACTACCTCCGGGCCCTGGAGTTCGGTCTGCCACCGACTGGGGGGCTCGGGATCGGCATCGACCGCCTGGTCATGCTCCTCGCCGATGCCGACGCCATCCGTGACGTCATCGCCTTCCCCACCCTCCGGCCCGAACAGGCCTGAGCCCCGCGCCGGGACCGACCGACCTCAGACCAGGTCGAGGTCGTCGATCAGCAGGTGCCCGGCGGCCGCCATGGTGTCGATGGCGTCGTCGCGGCCCCGGCCCCGCAGGGGCTGGAGGGCGACGGCGGCCCGGTCCGCCCACCGGCGGGCCTCGCCCACCGAGCTGGCGATGGCGTCGCTGCCGACGATCAGGTCCTTGGCCTTGTCCCGCGCCGGGGGGTCGAGCGGGGCGCCCAGCAGCGCCCTCAGCTCCCCGCCCACCTCGGGGATGGCCAGGGCCCGGATCACCGGCAACGTGTAGGTGCCCTCCACCATGTCGTGGCCGGCGGGCTTGCCCAGCTGGCTCTCGGTGCCCACCAGATCCAGGATGTCGTCCCACACCTGGAAGGTCATGCCGAACGCCCGCCCGTAGTCGGTCAAGGCCAGGACATCCGCTCTGGCGGCCCCGCCGACCATGGCCCCCATCCGGGTGGCGCAGGCCGTGAGGGACGCCGTCTTGCCGCTGACGGCCCGGAAATAGGCCTCCTCGCTGCGACCGGTGTCGAAGCTGTACTCGAGCTGGGCCACCTCGCCGGCGCACAGGTCGACGATCGTGGAGGCCAGCAGGGCGGCGATGTCGGCGCCGAGGGCGGCGGCGATCTCCGACGCCCGGGCCATCAGCAGGTCTCCGACCAGGACCGCCACCAGGTTGCCCCAGCGGGCGTTGACGCTGGCCACCCCCCGGCGCTGCTCGGCCTCGTCCATCACGTCGTCGTGGTACAGCGACCCCAGATGGACCAACTCCACCGCGACCGCTCCTTCGACAACGTCGTCGTCGAGGGCGCCCCCGGCCGCCGCCGATGAGGCCAGGACCATCGCCGGGCGCACCCGCTTGCCACCGGCCGCCGCCAGGTGGCCGGCCACCTGGGAGAGGAAGCGGTCCTCGGTGGTCACCGATCGCGTCAGGGCCGCCTCGACGCGGGCCAAGTGCTCGTCGATGCGGGGCAGACCGAGCTGTTCGACGACGTTCACTACGATCCGACGATACAAAGCATGGCGCCGCTAGGTCGATTCCGACCGTCCGGGCCGGCCTCGGGGTGGGCGCCGTGGAGCCGGCGCCTTATAACGGGGGACCGCTGGGTACACTGACGAACACCGAGGAGCCGGAGGTGAGAGACCGGGCGATCACAGTCGACCCATGGTTCGATCGATCCCTTCCGTAGCTTCACCAGCCGCGTTGAGTAGGAGGCGGTCCCCTTGTTCGAACGTTTCACTGACCGAGCCCGAAGAGTCCTCGTCCTGGCCCAGGAAGAGGCACGTCTGCTCAACCACAACTTCATCGGCACCGAGCACATCCTCCTCGGCCTCATCCACGAGGGCGAGGGTGTGGCGGCCAAGGCCCTCGAGTCCCTCGGCGTCAGCCTCGAAGCGGTCCGGGAGAAGGTGGAGGAGACCATCGGCCCGGCCGGGTCGTCGACCACCGGATCCCCGCCGTTCACCCCCCGGGCCAAGAAGGTCCTGGAGCTGTCGCTGCGCGAGGCCCTGCAGCTCGGCCACAACTACATCGGCACCGAGCACATGCTCCTCGGTCTCGTCCGCGAGGGTGAGGGCGTGGCCGCCCAGGTGCTGGTCAGCCTGGGCGCCGATCTGTCCAAGGTCCGCCAGCAGGTCATCCAGCTCCTCTCCGGGTACCAGTCCCAGGGGGGCAAGGAGGGCACCAGCTCCGGCAGCGGCACCGGCACCTCACCCGAGACCCCGACCGGTTCACCCGTGCTGGACCAGTTCGGGCGGAACCTGACCCAGCAGGCCCGGGATCGCAAGCTGGACCCGGTGATCGGGCGCGAGCGCGAGATCGAGCGGGTCATGCAGGTCCTGTCCCGGCGGACCAAGAACAACCCGGTCCTGATCGGCGAGCCCGGCGTCGGCAAGACCGCCATCGTCGAGGGCCTGGCCCAGAAGATCGTCTCCCATGATGTCCCCGAGACCATCAAGGGCAAGCAGCTCTACACCCTCGACCTCGGCGCCCTGGTCGCCGGCTCCCGCTACCGCGGTGACTTCGAGGAGCGCCTCAAGAAGGTGCTCAAGGAGATCCGGACGCGGGGCGACATCATCCTGTTCATCGACGAGATCCACACCCTGGTGGGTGCGGGAGCCGCCGAGGGCGCCATCGACGCCGCCTCCATCCTCAAGCCCATGCTGGCCCGAGGGGAGCTGCAGACGATCGGGGCCACCACCCTCGACGAGTACCGCAAGCACCTGGAGAAGGACGCCGCCCTCGAGCGCCGCTTCCAGCCCATCAAGGTGGAGGAGCCGTCCCTGGCCCACACCATCGAGATCCTCAAGGGCCTCCGGGACCGCTACGAGTCCCATCACGGCGTGACCATCACCGACCAGGCCGTGGTCGCCGCGGCCAACCTGGCCGACCGCTACATCGCCGACCGGTACCTGCCGGACAAGGCCATCGACCTCATCGACGAGGCCGGCAGCCGCCTGCGCATTCGGCGGATGGCCACCCCTCCCGACTACAAGGCCATCGAGGACGAGATCGCCACGGTCCGCAAGGACAAGGAACTGGCCATCGAGAAGCAGAACTTCGAGCAGGCCACCACCTTTCGCGGCAAGGAGGAGGAGCTCCTCCAGCGCAAGGCGGCCAAGGAGCAGGAATGGCGGGCCGAGGGCGTCGATCTCTTCGACGTCGTCGACGAGGAGGTCATCGCCGAGGTCCTGGCCAACTGGACCGGCATCCCGGTCTACAAGCTGACCGAGGAGGAGACAGCCAAGCTCCTGCGCATGGAAGAGGAGCTGCACAAGCGGGTCATCGGCCAGGAGGACGCCATCAAGGCGGTGTCCCAGGCCATCCGCCGCACCCGGGCCGGACTGAAGGACCCCAAGCGGCCCAGCGGTTCGTTCATCTTCCTCGGCCCCTCCGGGGTGGGCAAGACCGAGACGGCCAAGACCCTGGCCCAGTTCCTCTTCGGTGACGAGACCTCGCTGATCCAGCTCGACATGTCCGAGTACATGGAGAAGCACACCGTGAGCCGCCTGGTCGGGTCCCCTCCCGGCTACGTCGGCTACGAAGAGGGTGGCCAGCTCACCGAGGCCGTGCGGCGCAAGCCGTTCTCCGTGGTGCTCTTCGACGAGATCGAAAAGGCCCACCCCGACGTGTTCAACGCCCTCCTGCAGATCCTCGAGGACGGTCACCTGACCGACTCGCAGGGCCGTTCGGTGGACTTCAAGAACACCGTCATCATCATGACCTCCAACCTCGGGACCGCCGATCTCCGCAAGGCCACGGTCGGGTTCTCCAAGACCAACGAGGCCCTCACCTACGAGAAGATGAAGATCAAGGTCAACGATGCCCTCAAGGCCCACTTCCGGCCTGAGTTCCTCAACCGCATCGACGACATCATCGTCTTCCACGAGCCGACCAAGGACGAGGTCACCGAGATCATCGACCTGATGATCCGTCGGGTGCGCGAGCAGCTCGAGAGCCAGGGCCTGGGCTTCGAGATGAGCCAGTCGGCCAAGTACCTGGTCGTCGAGCGCGGTTACGATCCCCAGCTCGGGGCTCGACCCCTGCGCCGGGCCCTCCAGCGCCTGGTGGAGGACCCGCTGTCGGAGAAGATCCTGTGGAAGGAGTTCCGGGCCGGCGAGACGACCATCGTCGACACCGAGGGCGACGGCGAGGAAGCGACCGTGGTCTTCCGCGCCGTCGAGGGCTTCGAGCCCCCGTCGGTCCAGTTGGCCGGCGCCGGCTCCAACGACTGACCTTCCCGGCTCTTCGATCCCCCGGTTTCGGCCGGGGGATCGGCGCGACGGTCTCGGGCCGGGCGGGCGGTGCTCATCCGCCTCCCTCCACCCGCGCCCTGTGAGAGGTTAGGTCCAGTTCACCTCCCGGGTCGGCTACAACCCGCCCCGGCACCGACCCGGTGACGCGGTCGTCGTCGAGTACGACCCCAACCGGTCGGACAAGCCCCCGCGTCGCCGGGTACGGGACCGTCGCCATACCCGCGTTCCTCTTCGGGTTCGGCATCCTCGTCCTGGGCGGGGCGGTGATCGCCTTCCTCGTCACCCACTGAGCCGTTCCCGCCCTCCTGCCCGCCGGCACTAGCGTCGGCGAGGTGCGGAGGAAGGGGCGGGGGCCGGATCGCTGCCTCTCGACCAGGCGGCGGCCCACGGCTCCGGCCGGTCTGGCCGCTGTGGTCTTCGCCGTTCTGGCCGCAGGGTGTGGGGTGGACACCGGGGTGGACCTCGCCGTGCGGCCCAACGGAACGGGAACGGTAGGGGTCACCGTCACCCTCGACCGGGCCGCCCTGACCCAGGTCGGGAATCTGGCCCCCCAGCTGCAGACAGCCGATCTGGCCCAGGCGGGCTGGACCGTCGCCGGCCCCCGCCCCGGTCCTGACGGGTCGGAGATGGTGAGCGCCACCAAACCGTTCACCACCCCGTCGGAGGCCGGGGCCGACCTGGCCTCGGTGGCCGGCAGCGGTCCAGCGTCCACCCGACCGTTTCGGGTGGACGTGACCCGTCGGCACACCTTCTGGCACACGTCCCTGGCCGTCCGCGGGACCGTGGACCTGACCTGCGGGGTGGGCTGCTTCGGCGACGCCGGGCTGGGCAAGCAGACGGGTTCGAACGTGGGCGTGGACCCCGGATCGCTCAGCGCCCAGAGCGGGCAGAGTGCGGCCCAGGTCCTGACGTTCTCGGTGGTCGTCCATCTGCCGGGGCAGATCCGGGCGGCTCCTCCAGGTTTGGTGAATGGCCACGCCGTCACCTGGAAGCCGGTGCTCGGCCAGACCCTGGCGGTGGAGGCGTCGTCCCAGTCGGTGAACCGTGGCGCCGTCACGGTCGTGATCGCCGGCGCCGCGCTGGTGGTGATCCTGCTCGTCATGGTTGTGGTGCTCGTCGTGCGCCGGGGGCGGGAGCGGAGGCGGGAGCGCTAGATCGGGGGCGGGAGCCTGCCATCGCCGGCGCGGTCACAGGTCCCCCTTAGGGTGGGCCCATGGCCAAGTCCCGCACCGTGCACCGCTGTTCCGAGTGTGGGTCGGCGAGTCCCCAATGGGTAGGCCGCTGCCCGGGCTGTGACGCCTGGGGCACCCTGGTGGAGGAGGCCAGCCGACCGGCGGAGCGGTCGGGGCGCACCGCCTCCCTCGGGGTGGGAAGCGTGGACGGGAGCGGCGCCACGCCGGTCCGCCTGGCCGATCTGGACCTGGGGGCGGCGGCGCCGTTCCCCACCGGTATCGATGAGCTCGACCGGGTCCTCGGAGGGGGCCTGGTCCCCGGCTCGGTGACCCTGGTCGGCGGCGAACCGGGCATCGGCAAGTCCACCCTGCTCCTCCAGGCCCTGGCCAGCATGGCCGGGCGGGGGCGGCGGGCGTTGCTGGTCTCCGCCGAGGAATCAGCCCAGCAGGTAGGCCGGCGGGCGGCCCGGCTGGGCCTGGACGACCCCGGGCTGTGGCTGGTGTCGGAGACCACCCTCGCGGGCGTCGGCGCCGCGGTCGACGCGGTCAAGCCCCAGGTGCTGGTGGTGGACTCGATCCAGACGATCTGGGACCCCGAGCTGGAGTCGACGCCGGGGTCGGTGACCCAGGTCCGAGGCTGCGCCCACGCTTTGGCCGGCCTGGCCCGGGAGCGCAGCATCGCCGTCCTGCTCGTCGGCCATGTGACCAAGGACGGGGCCCTGGCCGGGCCCCGGGTCCTCGAGCACCTGGTGGACACGGTCATCAGCTTCGACGGTGACCGCCATCACGCCCTGCGGCTGGTGCGGACGGTCAAGCACCGCTTTGGCGCCACCGGCGAGCTGGGCCTCTTCGAGATGACCGAGGACGGCTTGATCGGGGTGCCCGATCCCAGCGGCCTGTTCCTCGGTGACCGCCGGGAGGGCACCCCGGGCTCGGTCGTGTTCCCGGCCATGGAGGGCTACCGGCCCCTTCTGGTGGAGATCCAGGCCCTGGTGACCGCCTCGGACCTGCCGGCCCCACGGCGGTCGGTGTCCGGCCTGGATGCCAACCGTCTGGCCCTTCTTGTCGCCGTCCTGGCCAACCGGGTCGGGGTCAAGCTGGCCAACCGGGACGTCTACCTCTCGGCCGTCGGCGGGGTGCGGATCAGCGAGCCGGGGGCCGATCTGGCCGTGTGCCTGGCGCTGGCCTCGGCCGCCGAAGGGAGGGCTCTGCCCCACGACCTGGTAGCCATCGGCGAGGTCGGTCTGGGCGGCGAGCTGCGCCAGGTGGCCCACACCGCCAGGCGGCTGGCGGAGGCCAGCCGCCTCGGGTTCACCAGCGCCGTGATTCCCTCCTCGGCACCCGAAGGAGGCCCGATCGAGGCGGTCCGGGCTGCCACGCTCATCGACGCCATCGGTTCGGTCCTGGGCCCACCGCCAGGCGCCGTCGAGGAAAGGCGGAGGAAGGGGGCCTCGGCTTCCCGGTAGGATCGTCGGGTGGAGGCGCTCGATCCGACGATGGTTGCCGCGCTCAGCGCCATCGCCCCGGGGCGACCCCTGCGGGAGGGTCTCGACCGGGTCCTGCAGGCCAACAAGGGGGCCCTGGTCATCGTCGGCGACGGGCCCGAGGTGCTGGAGATCTGCTCGGGGGGCTTCCTGGTCGACTCCAGCTTTAGCCCGCAGCGCATGTCCGAGCTGGCCAAGATGGACGGCGCCATCATCCTGGCCGCCGACGCCGGGCGCATCGCCCGGGCCAACGTGCACCTGGTGCCGAACCCGACGGTGCCGACCGTGGAGACGGGCACCCGGCACCGAACGGCGGAGCGGGTGGCCCGTAGCATCGACGTCCCGGTGATCGCGGTGTCGGAGGACATGTCGGTCATCACGCTCTACCGGGGCGCCAACAAGCACGTCCTGGCCACCGTGGCCCGGTTGCTGGGCCGGGCCAACCAGGCCCTGCAGACCCTGGAGCGCTACCGGGAACGGCTCAACGCGGTGACGGCGTCCCTGTCGGCTCTCGAGGTCGAGGACCTGGTCACCGAGCGCGAGGTCACCACCGTGCTGCAACGGGCAGAGATGGTCCGCCGCATCGCCCAAGAGGTGGCCGGTTACATCGTCGAGTTGGGCACCGACGGCCGCCTGATCCGGCTCCAGGCCGACGAGCTTCTCGCCGGCGTGGAGGATGACCGCCGGGACGTCATCCGCGACTACGTGGTCGACGAGCGTCCCGCCGCCGTCGATGTCGCCCTCCGGGCCCTCCAGGGCCTGGAGACCGACCAGCTCCTCGACGCCGGCGTGGTCGCGGACACCGTGGCCCTGGGCGGTCGCCACAGCGGGGCGGTCGACCTCGACGCCAGCGCCGCTCCCCGCGGCTACCGGCTGCTGGGCAAGATCCCCCGGCTGCCGCCGCCGGTCATCGCCAACATCGTGGCCCGCTGCGACAACCTGCAGAAGGTCATCGGGGCCACGGTCGAGGAGCTGGCCACCATCGACGGGGTCGGGGACGCCACCGCCGTGGTCGTCAAGGACGGCCTGGCCCGGTTGGCCGAGTCCAGCATCCTCGACCGTTACAGCTGAGCTTCAGCGGGAGCGCTGGGCCAACCGCTCGCGGGCCACGATGCGGTACCGGCGGTCCATCTGTTCGATCCAGCCCAGGCGGATGAAGGCGGCGATGGACTTGTTGACCCGTTCCCGCGAGGCCCCGACCAGGCCGGCCAGCTCCTCCTGGGTGATGGGGAGCACGAACTCGTCGGCGGCGCCGGCCAACTCGAGCAGGCGCTTGGCGGTGCGGCCCGTCACGTCCAGGAACACCGCATCGGCCAGAGCCGAATCCGTGGATCGCAGCCGCTGGGCGAGGAGATTGACAACATCCCAAAGCAGATGGGGGCGGGCGTCGAGCTCGGTGCGGACCAACGAATAGGGGATGCGAAGGACCTCGGACGGCTCCAGGGCCCTCGCCGACGCCGAACGCTCACCGGAATCGAACAGCGGCATCTCCCCGAAGAGGTCGCCGACCTCCATCAGGGCGACCAGGGACTCGCGGCCGTCAGCCGAGCGCCGGCCGATGGCGATGCGGCCGGATCGGACCACGAACAACTCGCCGGCATCGTCGCCCTCGGCGAAGATCATCTGGTTCCGCTCGCAGCGCAGCGGTCGTGCCCCGGTCAGCAACCGGTTGAGGGCGTCCCCGTCGAAAGCTGAGAACAGATCGGAGCGTGCGAGGAGTGCCAGGTCGTCCATGCCAAACGAAACGATACCGTGCCGATCCTCTGGGGGACGACCTGGTTGGCGATCCGGGCTCTATCCCCTGGTCCGGTACCCTGGGTAGGCCCTCACTGCTGCACCTGGAGCCTCATGCCGTTCGATGTTGGAGACAAAGTTGTCTATCCCCACCATGGCGCGGCCGTGGTGGAGCGCCGGGAGATCAAGGAGGCTTTCGGGGAGAAGAAGGAGTATCTGGTGCTCCGTCTGGCCTACGGCGACCTGGTCCTCATGGTCCCCGCCGACAACACCGACGAGGTGGGTCTGCGCGAGGTGATCAACGACGAAGAGGTCGAAGAGGTCTTCGACGTGCTCCGCAAGAAGGACGTGCGGATGCCGACCAACTGGTCCCGTCGCTACAAGAACCACGTGGAGAAGCTGAAGTCCGGCGACATCTACCAGGTGGCCGAGGTGGTGCGGAACCTCTCCAGCCGGGACAAGGACAAAGGGCTGTCGGCCGGCGAGAAGCGGATGCTGAACCGGGCCCGGCAGATCCTCGTGTCCGAGCTGACCTTCGCCATCGGTGTGTCCGAGGAGCAGGCCGAGAAGAAGCTGGACGAGGCCCTGCCCTGAACCTCAGCGGCCGGCAGGGAGAGGGCCCGGAAGCATGGGCTGTGGTCGTCGCCGGGGGGACCGGAAGCCGCTTCGGGTCGCTCAAGCAGTTCGCCGACCTGGCCGGCCGACCGGTGCTGGCCTGGTCGCTGGCGTCGGCCCGTCAGGCCTGCCGGGGCGTGGTGGCCGTCCTGCCCGAGGATGCCGGGGCCGGGGGTCCCTTGGGGGCGGCCGGGTGGGAGGTCGACGTCGTCGTGACCGGCGGTCCCAGCCGATCTGCCTCGGTCCGGGCCGGGCTCGGGGCGGTGCCGCCCAGCGCCGAGATCATCGCCGTCCACGATGCCGCCCGCCCCCTCGTCGCCCTGTCGGTGTGGAGGGCGGTGCTGGCCGCGGTGGCCGGCGGGGCCGACGCCGCCATACCGGTGGTGCCCGTGACCGACACGGTGAAGGAGGTGGCCACCGACGGCACCCTTCGCACCCTGGACCGCAGCCGGCTGGTGGCGGTCCAGACCCCCCAGGCCTTCCGGGCCGGGGTCCTGCGGCGAGCCCACTCGGGAGGCACCGACGCCACCGACGACGCCGCCCTGGTCGAGGCCCTCGGAGGCCGGGTGGAGCGGGTGGCCGGGAGCGGTCGCAGCATGAAGATCACCGGCCCCGACGACCTGGTGATGGCTGCCGCCCTCATCGCCGCTGCCGGCCGGCCCGACAGCATCGCCGGCGAGGACCCTACAACTACCTCGTAGCAGGCTCGGGAACGCGAGCGCGGCGAACTCACCATCCGCTCGTTGGTCGACGGCTTCGGGGGTTGGCTCGGGCCCTTTCACACGTGGGATGATGTCGTCGTGGGCCACCGGTCGTCGGACAACACGGTGTACTCGGCCCGATCGGTCTCCTCATGAGCAGTCGTCGCGGGAGCCTCAACCTGCCCCGGATCGGCCAGGGTTTCGACATCCATCCGTTCAGCGACGACCCGGCCCGGCGCCTCATCCTGGGCGGGGTGGCCATCGACGGTCCCGGCTTGGTCGGCCACAGCGACGCGGACGTGGTCGCCCACGCCGTGGCCGACGCCCTTTTGGGAGCGGCGGGGGAGGGAGACCTGGGGACCATGTTCCCCGCCTCGGAGCAGGCTTGGGCCGACGCCGACAGCATGGTCCTGCTGGCCCGGGTGATGGGGGCCAAGATCACCCCAGCGTGGGAGGTCGGCAACGTCGACATCACCATCATCGCCGAGGCTCCGCGCCTGGCCCCCCACGTGGCGGCCATGGCCGACCGGGTGGGACAGGTGGTGGGCGCCGACGTGAGTGTCAAGCCCAAGCGGGCCGAGACCCTCGGCGCACTCGGGCGGGGCGAAGGCATCGCCTGCCTGGCCCTCACCGTCCTGGGCCGGCGATGACGCCCCCGGGCCGCGAAGGCGGCGGCGCGGGCCGGAACCGTCGGGGCGCGGGGCGTTCCGGGGCGGGGCGTTCCGGGGCTGGGAGCTCCGGGGCTCGGCGTTCGACACCAGCCGGAAAGAGCAGGGCCGTCAGGTCCTCGGCGGGGCGATCGACGCGGGGAGGGACCGGGGTGGACCGGTCAGGGGTCGGAAACCGAGCGCGCCAGCCGGGCATCGACGAGAGCCCCGGCCGGCGGCTGAACCGAGGGACCGACGAGCTCGGTGGTGACCAGGTCGAAGGGCGCCAGGCCGTCCTCGAGCTGCTCCGGGCCGGGCGCCGGACCGTCCACCAGATCCTCGTGGCCGAGGGCAGCGACGCCGACGGGCCTACCGCCGAGATCGTGGCCCTGGCGGCCCGGCGCGGCATCGTCGTGCGGTCAGTGGCCCGGGGCCGCATCGACGCCGTGGCCGGGACCGAGGCCCCCCAGGGCGTGGTGGCGACGGCCGACCCTGTCCAGCCCGTCGACCTCGACGACCTGGCCCGACGACCCGGTCCGGGAGGGACGCCGCCGCTCATCGTCGTCCTCGACGGCATCACCGACCCCCACAACCTTGGCGCCATCATGCGCTCGGCGGTGGGGGCCGGCGCATCGGGGGTGGTGATCGGGCGGCACCGGGCCGCCCGGTTGACGCCGGCGGTGGTGAAGGCCGCCGCCGGGGCCGTCGAGCATCTGCCGGTCGCCGTCGCCGTCGGGATCCCCGCCGCCCTCCGGGAACTGGCCGGGGCGGGTGTGTGGACCGTCGGCCTGGATGCCGACGCCGCCACCGGGCTGTGGGACCTTCGGGTGTCCTCCGAGGGCGTGGCCCTGGTCCTCGGCGCCGAAGGGCGGGGGCTGGCCCGGCTGACCCGTGACGTCTGCGAGCTGACGGTGTCCATCCCTCTGACCGGGCCCCTCGGGTCGCTCAACGTCTCTGCCGCCGCCGCCCTGGCCTGCTTCGAGGTGGCCCGGGGTCGAGTCCGGGCCTGACCCCCTCGGGCCGGTCGGCGTGGGCCGCCCTGGGTGGGCGTTCCCGGGTGCTGCTGCTCTCCGTTTGCTCCACTAGCTCCACGAAGCGGATCCTTTGGCCGTTTCGCGCGGGTGGCTTGGCCAAGGTTGGCCCGAGCGACCCGTTGACACGGGGCCAAGGACTAGGTACAAGTGACTAGTCAGTAAGAACTGGTCCGAGTCTCTGACCAGGACAAAACACCGAGTTGTGCACTTGCTCCCCTGGGGAACGGTTTTGGAGAAAAGCACCGCACCGCCTTACGGCCGCCGCTGGCGGCCGCGACCCGAGGACGACATGGCCCCGCTCTACTCGCTGCCCCCACTCGCCGAACTTGACGACGAAGAGCTCGTCACTCGCTTCCAACGAGGTGACGGCGACGCCCTCGAGGTCCTGATCGCCCGGTACCGGCGCTTCGCCCGGTCGAAGGCCCGGACCTATTTCCTCGTGGGCGCCGACGATGACGACGTCGAGCAGGAGGGGATGATCGGACTGTTCAAAGCGGCCCGCGACTACCGCTTCGACCGGCAGGCGTCGTTCCGGGCTTTCGCCGAGGTGTGCGTCACCCGCCAGGTGATCACGGCCATCAAGGCTGCCACCCGCCACAAGCACCAGCCGCTGAACCGTTCGGTGTCCATCTCCGCCGTCAGCGGGGAGCAGGGCGACGCCACCCTCGAGGGCCTCCTCGACGATCACCATGTCGGCGATCCCGCCGAGGAGGTGGTGCGGGCCGACCAGTTCGGCACCCTGCGCCGATCCATGGCCGAGGTGCTCTCCGGGCTGGAGGTCGACGTTCTCCGCCTCTATGTGGATGGCAAGTCCTACGAGGAGATAGCCCTCGATCTCGGCCGGCACGCCAAGTCGGTGGACAACGCCCTGCAGCGGATCAAGCGAAAGTTGGATCAGCACCTGCAGGGCGACGAGAGCGAACTGGCCCTGGCCAGCTAGCCGACTCCTGGAGCCGGCGCTCGTCGCCTGACCGGCCCGGGGTGTCCCCCGCCGTAGCATCCAGGGATGCCCCCCGGAACTGAACATCGCCAGGTCCGCTTCCGGCGCCCGCCTGGCGCGACCGACATCCTCCTCATCCGCCACGGCGAGTCCGAGGCAGCCCGTCCCGACGTGCCGTTCCCCCTCGTCGACGGGCTGGGTGACCCGGAGCTGCACCCCGAGGGGCGGGCCCAGGCCGAAGCCGTGGCCCAACGCCTGGCCGACGAGGACATCGCTGCCATCTACGTCACCAACCTGCGCCGCACGGCCCAGACGGCGGCCCCGCTTGCCGGCCTCCTGGGGCTTACGCCGATCGTTGAACCGGACCTGCGGGAGGTCCATCTCGGCGATTGGGAGGGTGGCGTCTACCGCAGCCGGGTGGCTGCCGGTGATCCCCTGCTGGCCGAGGTCCTCCGTCAGCAACGCTGGGACGTGATCCCCGGAGCGGAGCGGGCCGAGGCCTTCGAGGCCCGGGTGCGGGCCGCCCTCGACCGGGTGGCGGCCGCCCATCCCGATCGGTTGGTAGCCGTGTTCACCCACGGCGGGGTCATCGGCGAGGCGCTGGCCCAGACCGCCTCGTCGGCCCGGTTGGCGTTCTCGGCGGCGGACAACGCGTCGATCTCGCAAGTGACCCTCGGTCCCGGCCTGGGAACGGTGCGCCGGTTCAACGACACCAGCCATCTGGCCCAGACGTTGGCGCCGGTGGCTGCGCCGCCCCTCTGAGCGCGCCGCCCCTCTGAGCGCGCCGCCCGTGTGACAGGGAGCCGACAGCGGTTGGCGGCGACCAGGACCTAGCCTTGGCGGCGATGCGTCAACGCTGGTTCTCCAAGCGAGCGCTGCTGTGGCATCTGCTCCTGATCATCATCGTTCCCGGGTGCCTCTACGCGGGCTGGTGGCAGGCTCACCGGGCCATCGGGGGCAACACCCTCAGTTGGGCCTACACGGTCGAATGGCCGGTCTTCGCCGTCGTCGCCGTCGTCGGATGGTGGCAGCTCATCATGGAACACCCCGCCGAGGTGGAAGCCCGGCGCCACGAGCGCATCCGCCGAGCCCAGCCCCGGCCCGTGGTGACGGCCACCCCCCAGATGCTGGCCGCCAACCGGGCTGCCCTCGAGCGGCACCGGGCCGAGCTGGGTTCGGCCCCGAGCGCCGGCGGCGACCTCGCCGTCATCGAGGATGCTGGCGGGGCGCTGCATCCGGTGGCCAGCGGCGGGATGAGCACCTACAACGCCTATCTGGCCACCCTGGCCACCCAGGGCCGGAGCAAGACGTGGCGCAACCCCAGGGGGATGCCCGAGCGCCCCGAGGAGCCTTCATGAGCGGTGCCCTGATGCGCTACCGGGTGATGGCCTACATCGTCGGTGTCGGCCTCATCCTCCTCGTCCTCGTGGGGATGCCGCTTCAATACGGCGCCGGGGTGAACGCCGTCGTGGCCATCGTCGGCCCCCTGCACGGCGCCTTCTACATCGTCTACCTGCTGGCTGCCCTCGACCTGGTGCGCCGGGCCCGCCTGTCGTTCTGGGCCCTGCTGGCCATGGTGGCCGCCGGCCTGGTGCCCTTCGTGGCCTTCATCGTCGAGCGACGGATCACGGCCATGCTGGCCGAGCCCCGGGTCAGTTAGGTTCACCCAATGACAGACCTCGAAGTGGCCATCCAGATCGACGCGCCTCCCGCGGCCGTGTGGAAGCTCGTCGGGGACCCGACCCGTATGGGCGAATGGTCACCCGAGACGCATCGGGTGGCATGGTCGAAGGGGACGAGCGGACCGGCGCAGGGCGCCACCTTCAAGGGCCACAACCAGCTGGGTTGGCGGCGGTGGTCCACGGCAGGGACAATCGTGGCCTACGAGCCCGAACGCCAGATCGCCTGGGATGTTGCTGCTCTCGGCCTACCCGTCGCCCGGTGGGGCTACCGCATCCAGCCCGGCGATGCGGGCGGGTGCACGCTCGTCGAGGAGTTCACCGACCGGAGGGGCAAGCTGATTGCCAACGTGATCGGCCCGGTGGCCCGTGGGGTGCGCGACACCCTCGCCCACAACCGGGCGGGGATGGAGAAGACCGTCGCCCAGGTCAAGGCCGTCGCCGAGGCGGCCAGCTGATCTCCACGGGGCAGGTACCTTTGGCCAGGTTTCTGGCCCGCTCCCCGTTGGCCGACATCGTGGTCAACACGAACAGGCTGCTGACCGATGTCTGCCACGATGTGGTGGTGGGTAAGGTGACCCTTGATGCGATCGTTCCTCCTCCGGCGAGTCTCCAGACCGACGGACGGCCCGGTCCCCAACTGGGGCCTGGCGACCTGGGTGGGGTCGTGAAACGTCTAGCGCCGACTCGTGCTCAAAAGAGTGATGGAGCCGGCTTCGCGGTCGGACCCTGCCGCTCGTGACGACCAGCAGCGGGGCGTATCACCTGAACCGGCCTGGCCCCAGGCCCGTCACCGAGAGTGAGAGCACCACCATGACGACGACCGAAGCTTGGGTCGGGACCCCGGTCTCGGAGCCGCCTGCAGGCGACCCAGATCCGGAGTTGAAGCGCCCGTGGGAGCAGGTCGCCCTGGCCCTGTTCATCGCCGTGCCGTTCCTCGCGTTGGTGGCCGCCGTGCCCCTCCTGTGGGGATGGGGCCTGTCCTGGCACGACGCGGTGATCGCCCTGGTCATGTACGCCATCACCGGGCATGGCATCACGGTGGGATTCCATCGCCACTTCACCCACCGGGCGTTCAAGGCCAAGCGCTGGTTGCGGGTCACCCTGGCCGTGGCTGGAAGCATGGCCATCCAGGGCCCGGTGGTGCGGTGGGTGGCCGATCACCGCAAGCACCACCGATTCTCCGACCGGGATGGCGATCCCCACTCACCGTGGCGGTACGGGACCGGCCTCGGGGCACTGACCAAGGGCTTCTTCTGGGCTCATCTGGGGTGGCTGTTCGACGTCGAGCAGACCTCCCAGGAGCGTTACGCCCCCGAGTTGCTCGAGGACCGGGCCATCGCCGGGGTCAACCGCTCGTTCCACTGGCTGGTGGTGGCTTCCATGCTCCTCCCTCCGCTCGTCGGCGGGTTGTGGGGCTGGTCGTTCAGTTCGGCACTCACCGCCTTCTTCTGGGGCAGCCTGGTCCGGGTCTCCCTGCTGCACCACGTCACCTTCTCCATCAACTCCATCTGCCATCTGACCGGTAAGCACCCGTTCAAGGTGAAGGACCGCAGCGGCAACGTGTGGTGGCTGGCCATCCCGTCCATGGGCGAGTCGTGGCACAACCTGCACCACGCCGATCCCCTCTCGGCCCGTCACGGCGTGCTTCGAGGCCAGATCGACACGAGTGCGCGGATCATCTGGATCCTGGAGCGGCTGCGGATGGTCGACGCCGTCCGATGGCCTGACGCCCAGAGCATCGGCCGCCGGAGGCTCTCGGCCGGCTAACGAACCGGGCTGAGCCGGCGCCTGGCCGAGAAATCGGGCCGCAGCGGCATGTCGGCCCGCCCGTCGGTGGTGCGGGTGGCGAGCACCTGGTGCAACTCGATGCGTCGCTGCTCGAAGCCCAGTCGTGATCCGGCCAGGTACAGCTTCCAGACCCGGGCCCGGCCCTCGCCGACCTCGGTGACCGCCTCGGGCCAGTGGGCGTCGAGGTTGGCCGACCAGGCGGCGGTGGTCTTGGCGTAGTGCTCTCTCAGGTTTTCGTCGTGACGGACCTCCAGGCCGGCGTCCTGGAGAGCGCTGACGATGGTGCCGACCGACTCGATCTCGCCGTCGGGGAACACGTAACGGTTGATGAAGCCACGACTGCTCTTCACCGCCGCGGTGGTGGTGGGGCGGGTGATGCAGTGGTTGAGCAACCGGCCGCGGGGGCGCAACTTGGCGGCCAGGAATCCGGCATAGCCGGGCAGGTTGCGGGCCCCGATGTGCTCGGTGAGCCCGATGCTGGATATGGCGTCGAAGTCGGTCTCGGTGACACTGCGGTAGTCGGCGTGACGGATCTCGGCCAGATGGTCGAGCCCGGCATCGGCCAGCTGCTTGCTGCCGTAGTCGGCCTGCTGGCGTGACAGGGTGACGCCGAGTACACGGACCCCGTAGCGCTGGGCGGCGTGGAGGACCATCGTGCCCCATCCGCAGCCCACGTCGAGCAGCCGCTGACCGGGGGCCAGGTCCAGCTTGCGGCACACCAGGTCGACCTTCTCCTCCTGGGCCTGCTCCAGCGAGGCGGCGTCATCGGGGTAGACGGCGCAGGTGTAGGCCATCGACGGCCCCAGCACCCACTCGTAGAAGCGGTTGGACACGTCGTAGTGGTGGCTGACCGCTCTCGAATCCCGCGACAGGGAGTGGCGCAACCCCCACATCAGGCCGGGGCGGACCTCTTCGACCGGGGGTCGCACGGGGCGGAGGACACCGGGGCCGAGGCTGCGGAGGATCTCGGCCCGTTCGCCCCAGGTCAGCGCCCCGACCGAGGAGCGGGCCAGGAAGCCCAATGTCGTGTAGGTGTCCCCCTCGAGATCGAGATAGCCCGACACGTACGCGCGCGCCAGTCCCAGCTCGCCCGGGGCCGTCACCATGGCGTTGAGGGCCAGAGGGTCGCGGACGTGGATGGCCACCACCGGGTCCGGGGGGCCGGCGCTGCTGCCGTCGAAGGCGGTGTAGGCGATCGGGGCGGCCGGGCCGACCACCTTCTGGAGGATCTGGGCGACGGGGAGGTGAACGGCCACGAATGTGTCTCCTTGCTCTCGTCGGCCTCAGCGGGCCTGAACGCACTTGGCGTACAGGTCGAGGAGCCGGTCCGATGGGTCGTAGCGAGCCTTCAGGTCGCGGTACACGGGTCCGTTGTAGAGGGCCCAGAAGGTGCCCTCGTCGTAGAAGGCGGTCGAGTACAGCGACTTGCGCCCACCGAGACGTCGGACCTCGTCTTCCACCCAGCGGTTGTGATGGGTGGGGTCCATGCCGTCGGCCAGGGCCACCGTGGACCAGAAACCGACGTTGACGTACAGCTCGGTCGGGTCGAGACGGTACAGCTCCCAGGCGACGGACGGATCCTGTTGCCGCAGCGGGCACAGCCAGATGGGGGAGATCGGCACCTCACGCTCGAAGCCGGCCACAAACTCGGCCAGCCGGGCCAGGGGGACCTCGATGTCCTGGATCACGCTCTCGCGCTCGGGCCGGCCCCGCCGGCGGTCGATCGCCGCCTTGACGTGGTGACGCTGCTCGAAGGCGGCGATCTTCCAATAGACGCTGCTGCGCAGCAGGCGGGGCCCGAGGAGCCTGCGGACCCAGCGTCGCTGCACCCCGAAGGCCCGCGAGCACCAGAACCAATCCGTATCCCACCGCCACAGGTAGTCCCGAACGCTCAGCCAGTCCTCGTCGTGGTGTTGCAGGGACCGATAGTAGATCTCGGTGCGGGTGTAGTCGCTGAGCCGGGGGGCGGTCTCCGCCCAGGAGCCCAACGTGAGATAGCACTCGTCGGGCCCGAACACCGTCCCGTCGACGAAGGCCACCGCCTCGTCGTGGTGGTGCCCGGCGGCACAGACGGTCTCGAGGACCTGCACCAGCTCGTGCATGGTCCCGAAGCGAAGGTGGCGGAGGTGGACGAACGGAGCCACGGGCTCCAGGGCGATCTTGACCCGCAGGACGTAACCGAGGGTCCCGTAGGAGTTGGGGAACCCGAAGAACAGGGCCCGGTGCTCGTTGTCGGGCCGGGCGGTGACCACGGTCCCGTCGCCGGTGAGGATGTCCATCTCCAGGACCGATTCATGGACCAGGCCATTGCGAAACGACGAGCTCTCGATCCCCAGCCCGCTGACCGCCCCGCCCAGGGTGATGGTCTTGAGCTGGGGCACGACCGGGGGCATGAGGCCGAACGGGAGGGTGGCGTCGACCAGGTGCTCATAGGTGGTCATGCCGCCCACGTCAGCGGTGCGGGCCGCGACGTCGATGGCGAGCACCCCGTCGAAGGCGGCAACATCGAGACCGGGGGTTGACGTCCGGGTCCGGCTGCGGAACAGGTTGGAGGTCTTCTTGGCCAACCGGACAGGAGCGCCGGGGGGCAGGGCGGTGAGCTGGCGGGCCAGGCCCGCCACCTCGGCCTGGTAGGCGGCAAGAGCGGTGGTGACGGTGGGGTGGGTGACGCTCGGTTGCTTTGTCTCGTCGACCACCGGGGGTGACTCCCTTGTCATGGCTGGCTGGCGGGACCTTGCCGGCGCCCCCTCCCCAACCTTACCGAGACCTCACCCGGCGGACTCAGAGCCTTCGGTCGGCGCCGTGTGGGCTGGTGACAGACGTGGAGTGATCCATCACGCCGGCCGCCAGGTTGCCTCGGACGGTACCCATCATCGGGACCCGGAGGAGGCGGCCGCCCACGTCATCGCCCAGGACAAGCTGGCCAAGATGAAGCTGGCCGATCTCTCCACCCAGGAGGGGCGCTACACCAAGTCGGCCCTCGCGGCTCAGCACCAGGGCAACATCGATGCCGCCCGGACCTTCGCCACCAGGGTGGCGAGCGTCCGGGAGCAGATCGCCGGGCTGTCCACCCGGATCCCGCAACTCGAGCAGGCGGCGAACGAGGCCAAGGAAGCGGTGCAGGAGTCCGCCGACCAGTTGCAGCAGAAGATCAACGAGAAGGGAACCATCCTGGCCCAGGTCGACCAGACCCGGATGCAACAGGAGATGGCGTCGAGCTGAAAGCCGTCACCGAGCTCAACAGTGAGCCGGACGACATCCTGGCCCAGCTCAGCGCCGGCACCCTCCAGCCCGCCGCTCTCGCCCCGGGGAGCCCGTCGGGATCAGCGCCGGCCCGCCGCCGCCGTCATCGTCGCCGCCGAGGAGCCCGCGCCGCCCCGGCCTCGAGCGCCCCGCCCAGGCCGCCGTGATGGCGGGGTCGCGGGTTGCCTCAGGCCGGCGGACGCGGATCGGGCTGGGCCGGGGCCGCCACCGGCGCGGCTGGATCGGGCCCCGGATCGAATCCCTGGCGGGTCCTCACCAACCGGGTGGCGTGCAGCCCTTCGACGACAATGGAGCGGGCCACGGCCAGCTGGCAGATGGTGGTGGCCTGACCGTGGGCGCCGGCGGTGATGTAACTCTCGCCGGCATCGATCATGGCCTGACGGTTGGCGGTGTCGGCGCCGTCGTCGAGGGTGGATACGTCGTCGCCGAGGCGGTTGTAGAGGGCCTCGACCTCGGCGTGGGCATCGAGGAACGCCGGATCAGGTTGGTCGTTGTGGTGGTGGCGGAACACGATCGTGCCTTCTTTTCGATGGTCCCGGCGGGGTTCCTTCGAGCGTCGGGCAGCCGGGTCTGTGACCCCGCACGAACTTGCCAGCGATGATCGGTCACGAAGTTGCCAGTAGGGAGCGCTTGGGCGTAGTTCGGCCACAGCCACTTGTGCCTCGCTGGGCCCAGCCGCCAGGGGGCTGCCCCAGTCGTGGTAGCCCGACGTCGACTCCCGCCGCACCAGGCAGAGGGTCTTGATGGCAAAATCGGCCTTGTGGCAGGTCCACGAACGCGAAGACCCTCACGCGTTCGACTTCGACACCCAAGAGACCATCGAGCCTTTCAGGATCTCTCGCTCGACCTCCAATTCCGCTACCTGCGGAGCAGGCGCTTCACCTCGGCCGACTCGGCCACCCGCTACCGAAGGGGCCCCGGTCCGCCGATGCTTGCTCCACCGGGTCGTCTGCCGCCCAGTTGCCCAGGCTGGTCTCCCGCAGCCCCGCTCCCGGTCCACTTCGCCGATCGGCCTGCCCGAATCTCGGAGCAAGCTCGCGGCGTCACGCTTGAACTCCGGCGAGAATCGCCGGGAGTTGCCGTCCCGTCGGGGGACTCCCGTCTCCACTCCCAAGGCATGGTGTCAGGTGTCCGTCAAACGGGGGGTGTTGGCCCAGACAGACAACAGGTGCCCCGCCTCGCTGAACTAATTCAGCATGGGGCTCAGACCTCAGGAAGCGGACTGCCCTCGGAGCCGCCGGGCTACGGCAGTGACCAATTGAACACCCCGGCAGGTCTGCCGCCTCCGTTGTTGAGCGCCACTGTCAAGGGGGAGGCAGAGAGGTTCCAGCGACGTTGAGGGTGGGGACGCGGTTGGCGTCGCAGATGGTTGCGGTGTCGTCAGGCCCAAGACGGCGTGTTTCTGGTTGCCGTCAGGCGGGGAATGTCCATGGGTGAGAGACCGTCTTCTGGGATGGTGATCGAGGAGGAAGAGATGGCTGACAGGTGGAGTCCCCCAGCGGCAGAACCCGGCGGTACCAGGACCGGTCCCCTCCTAGTCGATACTGGCCGCGTCCGGCATCGGGATCCTGACTACGACCGCACTGAGGGCGCCGACCGCACCAAGCGGAACAAGCCCACCAAGCGGAACAAGCGGAGCGACCGTGGGGAGCCCTCCCGATCCGGGCGCGACTACACCGAACGCGACTACGGCGAGCGCCCGGTAGCGGCCGGCGGGAAGTTGACGGCGGGCTTGACGGCGCTCGGTCTGCTCACCATCCTGACTGGTGCCTGGGGCGGCATCGTGGCCTATATCGGGCCGACCTTCGGTTATAGCTCCAACGGGGTGGGGAGCTGGTCGTGGACCTGGCAGCACAGCCTGCTCTACCTCATACCCGGTGCCGTGGCGGTGTTCTGCGGGCTGTTGTTGTGGGGGGCGGCGGCTCGCACCCGTGGTGGCTCGGGCCGCGTGGGGCCGGGCTTTGCCGGGTTGCTGATCGTGGCCTCTGGCGCCTGGTTCGTGCTCGGGCCGCTCGTGTGGGCCATGTTCTATACGACACCTGTGGTCTTCGGGCCGGCATCAGCCACGGCCAACTTCATCAACCAACTGGGCTACAACGTGGGAACCGGCGTGGTCTTGGCCGTGCTGGGCGGCATGACCCTGGCTTTGGCCGGCGCCAGCCGCCACCGCCTCCGCGCTGCGGTGTAGCGGTAGCCTACGGGTCGCTCGGAGTGACGGGACTTTCGGTCACGAAGTTGCCAGCAGCTAGGGCCTGGGCGTAGGCACCTGCTTGGGGTAGACGCACGCGTGCCGTGACCCATCGGTCATCGTCGGCCCCGGAAGGGATCGCCGATCCTGCCCGACCGGCTTCGCCCGCCGCCTGAACGCCGCCGAGGATCCCGAAACCGCTGTTTGAGCCCCCGATCCCTGCCCAGTACCAGCGGGTCGTGCACGCCGAGCTGGAGCGGGTGGCGAACCACCTGGACTCCACCGTCCGCCACACCGAGGGAGCGGGCCAGGCCGTGGCCTATGCCCGCCTGAGCCGGCACAAGGAGCGGGTGATGCGGCTCCAGGCCCGGCTGTGCGGGCACCGTTTCGGTCGCGGCGTCGTGATTCCGGGCGGGACCACCGGTCCGCCGCTGATCGGTCCCGCCGACGCGGTGCAGGTCCTCCGTGGCATCCAAACCGACCTGGCGAGGGACCTGGGGGCCCTGATGACCACCCCGTCGTTCCTGGACCGGTTGCGGACGACGGGGATCATCTCCGCCAAGGTGGCCGCCGGCCACGGGGCAGTCGGCCCGGTCGGGCGGGCATCGGGGACCGGCGCCGACGTCCGAGCCGTCCGGCCCTACGGCGGGTACCGCACCCTCGAAGTACGCCCTGCCCACCCCCGAAGCGACGGTGACGCGCTGGCCCGCCAATGGATCCGGCTCGAGGAGATCGCCGAGTCCTGGCGGCTGGCCCGACGAGCGCTCGCCGAGCTCGAGGGGCACCCCGAAGGCCCCTGGGCCCGTCCCGTGGACTTGGTCGACGGGACGACGGTGGGCTGGACCGAATCTCCCCACGGCGAGCTGCTCTACCTCGTCGATGTGGTCGACGGCCGCCTCGCCCATGTCAAGGCCCACACCGCATCCTTCCACAACTTCGCCCTGTTCCCCCACGCCTTCGGCGGCGACATCTTCACCGACTTCGTGTTCATCGAGGCCAGCTTCGGGCTGAACATGGCGGGGGTGTCAGGCTGATGCCGTGGGTGCCCCGAGGCCTGCGTGACGGGATCGTCACCACCCGCTACCCCCAGCGCCCCGACGGCTACGGACCCGACCATCACAGCGCCATCCGGGTCCTCGACCCAGCGCCAGGCGTCCAGATCCCAGACCCGGAAGGGCCGGACCCGGTGTCGCTGTGCCCGACCGGGGCCATCACCGACGGCAGCGGAGGGCTCCACGTCGACCGAGGGCGCTGCATCCTGTGCGCCCGCTGCGTGCGGGAGCGTCCGGACCGGTTCGCCTTCGATCCCGATGTCGAGACTGCCATGCTCGAGCGCCGTGCCCTCGTGGTCCCCGACCTTGACGGCGACCCGGACGCGGTCGACGCCACCCGGGCCCAGCTTCGCCGTCGGGTTCGGGCCCTTCGCCGCTCTGTTCACATCCGTCACGTGGACGCCGGTTCCGACGGTGCCGAAGAGTGGGAGGTCGCCGCCCTCGGCAACCCGGTCTACGACGTGCAACGCCTGGGGATCTTTTTTACCGCCAGCCCCCGCCACGCCGACCTGCTTCTCGTCACGGGGGTTGGGGCGGCGGGGATGGTCGGCCCGTTGCAACGGACCTGGGAGGCCACCCCCCATCCCAAGATCGTCATCGCCGCCGGCACCGACGCCACCAGCGGAGGGCTCGCCCATCCGACCTACGCCACCCGGGGCGGTATCGGCGACCTGCTGGCTATCGACGTTTGGATCCCCGGCTCGCCCCCCAGTCCGTTCAACCTGCTGCACGGCATCCTCCTCGGCATCGGGCTCCTCTCCCCGAAGAGCGGGCCGTGAGAGAAACCTTGTTGTTCGTTGGCCTCGGCCTTTGGGGCCTCGGTGCCGCCCTCGATCTGATCGTCGGCGCCGACCGCTACCTCGGTCGGATCGTGCCCTACCTGGCCGCCATGGCCGGCAGCGCCTGCGTGTGCGTCGCCGGCGTAGCCTCGGTGCTGCGCTCCCCGACCACCATCGACCTGGGCACCACCCTCGGTGTCGGCCAGACCCAGCTTCGCCTCGACGGCCTCGCCGGGCTGTTCCTCACCCTCACCGCCGGCCTCGGGGTTGTGGTCTCGGCCTGCCTGGTGAGCTGGGGGCGCCCCTCCGGTCGCCTGGCCGGCCACGGCAGCGCCGCCGGCTATCTCCTCCTGCTCGGCTCGGTGACGGTCATCATCATCGCCGGCGATGCCTTCACCTTCCTGTTCGCCTGGGAATCCCTCACCGTGTCCTTCTTCATCCTCACCGGCATCCGCCGCCAGCATCGGGCCCAGACGCGCGCCGCCTGGGTCACCTTCGGTGTCGGCAAGGTCAGCGGCGCCGCCCTCCTCATCGGCTTCCTGCTCCTCGCCGGACGCACCGGCACCTATCTCCTGGCCGGGTGGGCCCATCTGCCGCCCGGCGGTGCCCACGATGCCGCCTACGCCCTCGTCATCGTCGGCTTCGGCGCCAAAGTCGGCCTCGTACCCCTGCAGGTGTGGCTACCCATCGGCTACCCCGCCGCACCCGGTCCCACCCGGGCTGCGCTGGCCGGGCTGGCCGCCAATGTCGGCTTCTACGGGTTGTGGCGCTTCTTGGCCATCCTGGGCCGCCCTCCGATCTGGTTGGCGGTCGTCGTCGTCCTCGCCGGAGGGATCACCGCACTGCTCGGCATCGTCTTCGCCGCCGTCCAATCCGATCTCGACCGGGTCATCGCCTACTCCAGCGTCGAAAACGCCGGTCTCATCACCGTCGGTTACGGCGTCGCCCTCGCCGGCGCTGCCACCTCGCAGCCGAAGCTGCTCGCCGTCGGGCTCCTCGCCGCCAGCCTCCAAGTACTCGCTCACGCCGTGGCCAAGACCAGCCTCTTTGCCGCCGCCGCCTTCATCATCTCCGATTGGGGCACAGGTCGTCTCGACGACCTGCGAGGAGTGGGCCACACCCACCACTGCAGCGGAGCCACCTCCGGACTCGGGGCGCTCACCCTCGCCGGCTTGCCCCCCACCATCGGATTCGTCTCCGAGTGGTTCCTCCTCGAAGCCCTCCTCCAAGAGTTCCGTGTGGGCGGCCTCGAGCTGCGCCTCGCCCTCGCCGCCGCCGGCGCCCTCGTCGCCCTCACCGCCGGCATCGCCGCCCTCACCTTCATCCGCCTGGTCGGCCTCACCATCCTCAGCCGGCCGACGGGACCGCCCCCCGACCCCGCCCACGTTCATGACGGAGGAACCTTCGGGCGCGCTGCCATGGCCCTGCTCGCCGTGTCCTGCGTCGGACTCGGCACCATCGCCCCGTGGGCCATCCGCTTCATCGCCGACGGTCTGGACCCCATCGTGCCCTCCACCGTCGTCAACGGGGCCCTCAAGGCGCCCTGGGTCATCCAACCCGTCTACGCCGAGTTCTCCATCCTCTCCCCGTCGTGGCTCACCGTGGTCCTGCCCATCGGGTTCGTCGCCGTCGGCGGACTGGCCCTCGTCCTGTCCCGAGGTGGATTCCTCCGGATCCGGCGGGTCCCGGCGTGGCGGTCAGCGACCGCCGGCGTCGCCGGCACCGATCGCTACAGCAGCTTCGGCTACGCAAACGTGCTCCGCCACATCCTCGGCAACGTCCTCGGAACCACCCGGCGGACCGTTCACGTCGACGACATGACCGAAACAGGCCTGCGCGGAGCCTCCCATCTCGACGTGCGCTCCAGTGTCGTCGAACCGGTCGAGACCTACCTGTACCGACCAGCCCGGAAAGCGCTGCTCCTCGCCGCCGGCGCCGCCAAACGTCTCCAATCCGGCCGTCTCGACGCCTACGTCGCCTACATGCTCGTGGCGTTGCTCGTCGTTCTCGCCCTCGTGGCCGCCATCGGCTGAATGGCGTCCCCACCGAGGCGACCGGACGAAGGTCCGATACCTCAACCAGCCCGTGCCCGCTGCCGAGAGACTCGGATCTCTTCCCACGCCGCGTCCGGACCGTCGAAACCGCCGACCTCGCTGTGCTTGCCCGGCTCGAGATCCTTATAGACGTCGAAGAAGTGGGAGATCTCCAACAGGTGCCCCTCAGGCACGTCCCCCAGGTCACGGACCGATGAGCTTCCCGCCTGAGCCGGGACGGCGAGGATCTTGGCGTCGGGCCCGTGCTCGTCGCTCATCCAGAACACCCCAACCGGACGAGCCAGGATGTGGCAGCCGGGAAAGGTGGGCTGGTCCATGAGGACAAGGGCATCGAGCGGGTCGCCGTCCTCGGCCAACGTGTCGGGGATGAAACCGTAATCGGCCGGATACACCGTGGCCGAGAAGACCCGGCGATCCAAGAAGATGACGTGACGCTCATGGTCGTACTCGTATTTGTTTCGACCCCCTTTGGGGACCTCCACGATCACTTCGACAGTCGACCGATCATCAGTCACAGCCATGATGGTAAGACCCGGCGACCCACGGCGCCCGGCCGATCCGAAACCGGTTCAACACGGCGAGAGGTCAGCCCGTGTGGCGGCTGGTGGGGCGGACCGGCAAGTGACCGCCGGCACCCCCGAAGTCGTGGGCACCAAGATCGCCGAGGTGGCCCAGCCCGACGATGATCGCCGGTTCGAGGAACGCTCGTCACCTCTGGCAAAGCCTTGACCGTGCCCCCCATCGCCCCGAACGCCTTTGGCGCCCTCTTGCGTGGGTTCGACAGGAAGGCGCATCCAAACTCGTTTACCCGTCGGGTCCTCGCTGCCGGACCGCGTGACCCGCCAACATCTTGACGATGAAGCTCGATGAGCCGTTGGCGGGTCGAGCCCCACGCTCGCCACAGCCTGCCGCGCAGGCCCTGAGCGCTCTCGCGAGAAGAGGGGCGCCGTAGGCTGGAGTCATGACGGACCCGATGAAGCCCCGCAGCCACGAGGTCACCGATGGCATGGAACGGGCCCCGGCTCGGGCCATGCTTCGGGCCGTCGGCATGACCGACGAGGATTGGGGCAAACCGCAGGTCGGGGTGGCATCGTCCTGGAACGAAGTCACCCCGTGCAACCAGCCGTTGGCGCGCTTGGCCGAGCGCGCCAAAGAGGGGGTACGGGCAGCCGGCAGGTTCCCACGGGGGTTCCTGGCGACCTCGGTGAGTGACAGCATCTCTATGGGACCCGAGGGTATGCG
>JBPCNZ010000147.1:0-60200 GCA_051000755.1 Acidimicrobiales bacterium
CGGGCGTCAACTTCGAGCCGGGATCCGGACCAGCGGTGATAGCAGAACCTCACAGAGCGGCTCCGCCCGCTACCCCAAGACTGCCAACTGCCGCCCCCGAGGTGGTGGACCCACGTGAATGGTTACCCTCAAACACCTTACACTGGGACCGGGGTGGCGGCTCAACACCAGCGTCGACGTGCGCCTCGCACTGGACCCAGGGGTGGTCACCTACTACGACCCATCGGGGGCGGCGTAGACCTTCACTCAGAACGGGGCGGCGTGGGTTCCGCCGCAGGGCCTGGATGTGACCTTGGCCTACAACCCGGCCACGTTCGCATGGACGATCTTCGACCACGAAACCAACCAGACCCTGTATTTCAACTCGGCCGGGGTCCTGACTGCGGACATGGACCGCAACGCCAACCCCGTCACGTTCTCGACCGACAACGCCAACAGCGGTTCGAACCGCCAAGGCGGTCCGACGGTTCTGATCACCGGGTCGGCCGGTTTGTCGCCAGCCAACTCGATCCTGGCCGACCCGAGCCGCTCCTACTACTTCGACCCATACAACAACATCCATTACATCTTGAAGTCGATTGCCCAGGTTCCCGGCGATGGCAGCGGCAACCGGACCACCACCTTCGCCTACAACACCAACAATCAGTCTACTATGCTCTTGGTAACGACATAATAACTGCTCACACCCTGGTTAACGGCAGCGAGGTAAACTCACAAACCGTTCAATCGCCGCCCACCCCAGGTGGCCCCTCTTTACCCAAGTGAACTTTTACCACTTCAATTTCGTTCCGGGAAACAACTTCGGCATCCGCTTCACCTACGACGCTGATGGGATGTCAGAAACGTTGAGAACGCGTACTGCTACGACGCCTCCAGCCGGCCTCCAGGTTGCCGCGGTCAACAACGTCTTCACCACTTACCTCTACGACACAGTCCGAGCTGACGGCCCCAGCGCTCAGTCCGCCGGTTGCTGGTGCCAGAGAAGAGCCGAGCGAATCCGCTGGAGACCACCACCGGTGTGTCAGCAGTCGGAGCCCTCTCGCGTCCTCAGCTTTTCTCGTCGTCGGGGTTCATCGCGCGTTTATCGCGCGTCCGCTCCCATTCGGAGCCGTCCGAGAGAGTCCGTTAAAACCCTTTGACCAGCCATGATGGTTCACCGGGGTACGTGCCAGTACGCCCCGTTCAGCCTTCCAAGCTGGTTACGCGGGTTCGACTCCCGTCGCCCGCTCTCCCCCGGCGCTGGTCCCGGATGGGCCCGAGCTCATCTCGCGGGCACACGTTGGTCCAGGGTGAGCCCTTGCTCTGTCGGGGAGACGGGGATCGAACCCGCGACCTCCTGCTCCCAAAGCAGGCACGCTACCGCTGCGCCACTCCCCGTTCCGGGCCCGGCGCCGGAAGGGCCGACCGAGCCTCAGCTGAGGCCGTCAACGGTAGTCGCGAATGGAAGGGGCTCGGTCCCCCCCTGTCCCCGGTAGACTCTGGCCTCCGTATGAAAGCCGTCGTCGAGCCCCTCGAGGGCAACAAGGTCAAGCTGTCGATCGAGGTCGACGAGCGCGAGTTCGAAACTGCGGTGGATGCTGCCTTCCGCAAGATCGCCAAAGAGGTGCGAATCCCAGGCTTCCGGCCCGGGCGAGCGCCCCGGCGGATACTCGAAGCTCGTCTCGGCACCGGATCCGGCCGGTCCGAGGCCCTGAGGGACGCCCTTCCCGACTACTACGCCCGGGCCTTGGTCGACAACGACGTGGATGCCATCGCCGCGCCGGAGATCGACATCACCAGCGGCACCGACCATGGCCCCGTGGCCTTCGACGCCATCGTCGAGGTCCGACCCCGTCTGCAGCTCGCCGGGTACTCGGGGCTGCGCGTCGAGGTTCCCGACCCGGAGGTCACCGACGACGACATCGCCACCCAGGTGGACCGCCTGAGAGGCAACCTGGCCGAGCTGACTCCGGTGGAGCGACCCGCCCGCGACGGGGACCACCTGACGATCGACCTTCATGCCGAGCGCGACGGGGAGGCGATCGGCGGCATGACCACCGACGACTTCCTCTACGAGCTCGGCAGCGCAACGGTGATCCCCGAGCTCGACACCCAGCTTCAGGGGGCCAAGGTCGCCGACATCCTCGCCTTCGACGCCGACCTTCCGGACGGACCGGTCGCCATGCGCGTCCTGGTCAAGGAGATCAAGGAGAAGGTGCTCCCCGAGGTCACCGACGAGTGGGCGTCGGAAGCGTCGGAGTTCGACACCGTCGCCGAGTTGCGCGCCGACATCGTCAAGCGGATGCGGATGGTCAAGAAGATGCAGGCCACCATGGCTCTGCGCAACGGCGCCGTCGACGCCCTCGTCGAGCTGGTCGACGAAGAGCCCCCCAAGGCGCTCATCGATGCCGAGGTGGAGCGGCGTGCCCAGGACCTGGGCCACCGGTTGGAGGCCCAGGGCGCCACCATCGCCCAGTACCTCGAGGCGACCGGCCGCAGCGAAGAGGATGTCATCGCCGAGCTGCGATCGGGGGCGGAGCCGGCTGTCAAGGCCGATCTGGCTCTTCGGGCCGTCGCCGAAGGAGAGGGGCTGGCCCCTACCGACGCTGAGATCGACGCCGAGATCGCCAGGCTGTCGGGCAACTACGAGATGACGCCCGCCGACCTTCGCCGCCAGCTCGAGAGCGCCGGGCAGATGCCCGCGGTACGCTCGGACCTGGAGAAAGGCAAAGCCCTGGAGTGGCTGATCGAGCACACCGAGGTCGTCGACGCCGCGGGTAACCCGGTTGAACGGGCCCTTCTCGACCCGACGCCCGAGATGGACTCCACCGATACGGATGCAGCACCGGAGACAGCCACCGACTCGTCGGGGCACCCGGAAGACCAGTCAGACCCCCAGTCCAGCCAAGCGGCCCCAGCCGAGAGCGGAGAAGCGTGACCAGTCCCCTCGCCCAGTACCACATCCCGGGGGTCTTCGAGCAGACCAACCGGGGGGAGAAGAGCTATGACCTGTTCTCCCGGATGCTCGAGGAGAACATCATCTTCCTCGGGACCCCGATCGATGACTACGTCGCCAACGCCGTGTGCGCCCAGATGCTCTACCTCGAGTACAAGAACGCGGATCGTGACATCAACCTCTACATAAACTCTCCAGGTGGCGAGATCACGGCTCTGTTCGCCATCTACGACACCATGAAGTTCGTGAAGAACGACATCTCCACATTTTGCTACGGGCAGGCGGCCTCGGCCGCGGCCGTCATCCTGGCCGGGGGTACGGCGGGGAAGCGCTTCACCCTGCCCCACGCCCGCATCCTGATCCACCAGCCCCACGGCGGTGTGGCCGGGCAGGCCGCCGACATCGAGATCCAGGCCAAGGAGATCCTCTCCATGCGCGACCTGCTCAACCAGATGCTGGCCAGCGACACGGGGCAGACCGTCGAGAAGGTGGCCAAGGACACCGACCGGGACTTCATCATGAGCGCCGACGAGGCCAAGGACTACGGCGTCATCGATGAGGTCATAAGCACGAGGGACCTGGCGGCGCTTCCACAAGCCGCCGGCGTGTCCTAGGGGACCAGGGGGGTTAGCGATGGCCAAGTTCGGAGAGTCGAGCGATCTCGTCAAGTGTTCGTTCTGCGGCAAGTCCCAGAAGCAGGTGAAGAAGCTCATCGCCGGACCGGGTGTCTACATCTGCGACGAGTGCATCGACCTGTGCAACGACATCATCGAAGAAGAGCTCTCGGAGGGCTCGGAGGTCCACTTCGAGGAGTTGCCCAAGCCCACGGAGATCTCCGCCTTCCTCAATGACTATGTGATCGGGCAGGAGCGGGCCAAGAAGATCCTCTCGGTCGCGGTCTACAACCACTACAAGCGGGTGCAGGCGGGGGGCTACGCCGACAGCGACGTCGAACTGCAGAAGTCGAACATCCTGTTGTTGGGCCCGACCGGTTGTGGCAAGACCTTCCTGGCCCAGACCCTCGCCCGGATGCTCAACGTCCCCTTCGCCATCGCCGACGCCACCGCCCTCACCGAGGCCGGCTATGTCGGTGAGGACGTGGAGAACATCCTGCTCAAGTTGATCCAGGCCGCCGACTACGACGTCAAGAAGGCGGAGACGGGGATCATCTACATCGATGAGATCGACAAGATCGCCCGCAAGAGCGAGAATCCCTCAATCACCCGGGACGTCTCCGGCGAGGGGGTGCAGCAGGCACTCTTGAAGATCCTGGAGGGGACGACCGCGTCGGTACCCCCGCAGGGAGGCCGCAAGCATCCCCACCAGGAGTTCATCCAGATCGACACCACCAACATCCTCTTCGTCTGCGGTGGCGCCTTCGCCGGCTTGGACCGGATCATCGACTCTCGCCTCGGTCACCAGGGCATCGGGTTCGGTGCCGAGATCCGCCGAGGTCAGGCTCAGGCTGAGAGTGAGCTCTTGGCGCAGGTCCTGCCCGAGGATCTCCTCAAGTTCGGGTTGATCCCCGAGTTCGTGGGGCGGCTTCCGGTGATCGGTGCCGTCTCCAGCCTGGACCGGAAGGCCTTGGTCCGCATCCTGGTCGAGCCCAAGAGTGCCCTGGTCAAGCAGTACCAGAAGGTCTTCGAGCTCGACGGCGTCGAACTGGTCTTCAGCGACGAGGCGCTCGAGGCGATCGCCGAGCAGGCCATGTTGCGTGCCACTGGGGCCCGGGGCCTGCGGGCCATCCTCGAGGAGGTCCTCCTGGAGGTCATGTACGACCTGCCCAGCCGCACCGACATCGGTCAATGCGTCATCGACCGGTCGGTCGTCCTCGAGCGGGTCAACCCCACCCTGGTGCCCCGGACCGAGCCGGTCAAGGAGAGTCGACCCCGGCGGGCGGCCTCCTGAACCACAGCCTCTCGACGCACAGCCTCGTCTTCACCGTAGGGGTGGTTCGTGGATCTGGGTGATGCCCTGGCCTGGCTGGACCGCCACCAGAACCTCGAGCGGATGCTGGCCGACCGGTCCCGGGCTACGCCGAACCCGGCCCGGATGGTCCAACTGATGCAGATCCTGGGCGATCCCCAGGCCGCGGTGCCGGTCATCCACGTCACCGGCACCAATGGCAAGACGTCGACTGCTCGGGGCATCGCCCAGTTGCTCACCGCCAAAGGACTGAGCGTCGGGACCTTCACCAGCCCTCACCTCGAGTCCATCAACGAGCGGATCACCGCCCACGGCCAGCCCATCGACGACGACACCCTGGCCGGGCTGCTGAGCGACATCGCCGACTTGGAAGGTCTGGTCGGCCCTGACCTGCGCCCGACCTGGTTCGAGATCCTCGCCGCCGCGTCGTTCCGCTTCTTCGCCGACCGGCCCGTCGACGTCGCCGTCGTCGAGGTCGGCCTCGGGGGGCGATGGGATGCGACGAACGTGGTCGATGCTGAAGTCGCCGTGGTGACCAACGTGGGCTTGGACCACACCGAGCTGCTCGGCCCCAGCCGCTCGGACATCGCCAGGGAGAAGGCCGGCATCATCAAGCAACGCTCCGTCCTGGTGCTCGGTGAGCGGGATGCCCCGTTGCGAGCCATCTTCGAACAGGAGAACCCGGCGGCGCTGTGGTTGGCCGGTCGGGACTACGGCTGCAGTCGCAACGACCTGGCAGTCGGGGGGCGGGTCCTCGACCTCCGGACCCCGGGTGCCACCTACGAGGGGCTGTGGTTGGACCTGCACGGCCGCCACCAGGCCGACAACTTCGCCACGGCGGTGGCGGCCACCGAGGCGTTCTTCTCCACGCCGATCGAGGATCCGCTGGTCCGGGAGGCAGCAGCGACGGTGCGCTCGCCGGGTCGCATGGAGATCGTCGGCCGCCAGCCGTTGGTGATCCTCGACGGCGCCAAGAACCCTGACGGCGCCGCCGCCGCCGCCTCCACCCTCGCCGAGGAGTTCGGTGAGGTTCGGTCCCGGATCCTGGTCGTGGGCATGTTGGGGGGCAAGGATCCGGTCGAGATGCTGACCGCCCTCGACGCCGAGCACGCCCGCCTCGTGGTCGCCTGTCTGCCGCCGTCGCCGCGGGCATTGCCGGCCGCCGAGGTGGCTGCCGCGGCCGCCGCCCTGGGCGCCCCGGTCGAGGTGATCGAGGCGGTGCCCGACGCCTTGCGCTTCGCCGTGGAGCGGGCCACCGCTGACGACCTGATCCTCGTGACCGGATCTCTGTACGTGGTCGGCGCGGCGCGGGCCGCCTTCGCCGGACGGGTGCGATAGGCGCTCGAGCGACCGATAGGGCCTCGAGCGGCGAGGCGCCGGAGCTTGGCTACCCTGCCAGCCCATGGACCGCACCTTCGTGATGTGCAAGCCCGACGCCGTCGAACGCGGGCTGGTCGGCGAGATCCTGGGCCGCTTCGAGCGCAAGGGTCTTCGGATCGTGGCCGCGGAGCTGCGTCACATCGACCGTCAGGTGGCGGCCCGGCACTACGCCGAGCACGAGGGCAAGGGCTTCTTCGAGGATCTTCTGGCCTTCATCACCCGGTCGCCGGCCATGTTGGCGGTGATCGCCGGACCCCCGGACACCTGGGCCGTGGTGCGCGCCCTGATGGGGGCGACCAACCCTGCCACGGCCGCCCCGGGGACGATCCGTGGCGATCTGGCCACCGAGACGACCGAGAATCTGGTTCATGGGTCGGACTCGACCACCAGTGCGGAGGCCGAGATCGCCTTGTGGTTCCCTGATCTGAGCGCCTGAGTCGCTCCCGAGGGCCCACTGGCGGCCGCCGGCGGCAAATTTCGACCAGAAAGTGCCCGATCCGCCTCGCCGGTAGGGGCGGCGGCAGGTTAGCCTCGCAGAGCCAGAGACAGGCGGATGGCCCTCTCTGGGCGGATGGACGACCCTCGCCAAGACCTGTAGCTTGGCATGTCGACCTCCGAACCCTTTACTGGAGGCCTAGCCCGTGTCAGACAACCCGTTCTCCGGCTTCTTCGGCCGAGACATGGCCGTGGATCTCGGCACTGCCAACACGTTGGTATATGTGCGAGGTCGGGGCATCGTGCTCAACGAGCCCTCGGTCGTCGCCGTCAACATCAAAGACGACCGTCCGCTGGCGGTGGGCATCGAGGCCAAGCGGATGATCGGGCGCACGCCGAGCCACATCCAGGCCATCCGCCCTCTCCGAGACGGCGTGATCGCCAACTTCGACATCTGCGAGAAGATGCTGGCCTACTTCATCCGGCGGGTCCATGGCTCGAGGCGCTTCGCCAAGCCCCGCATGGTCATCTGCGTCCCTTCGGGCATCACCGGAGTTGAGCAGCGGGCTGTCCAGGAAGCGGCCGAGTCGGCCGGTGCCCGCAAGCCGGCGTTCATCATCGAGGAGCCCATGGCCGCTGCCATCGGCGCCGGCCTGCCCGTCCACGAACCGACCGGCAACATGGTCGTCGACATCGGTGGGGGGACGACCGAGGTGGCCGTCATCTCCCTCGGGGGCATCGTGACCAGCCAGTCCGTTCGCATCGGCGGCGATGAACTGGACGAGGCCATCATCCAGTTCATCAAGAAGGAGTACAGCCTGGCGCTGGGGGAGCGCACCGCGGAGGAGATCAAGATCGCCCTCGGCTCGGCCTGCCCCCTCGAGGAGGAGCTGCACGCCGAGATCCGTGGTCGAGACCTCATCACCGGTCTCCCCAAGACCATCGTGACCACGACCGAGGAGATCCGCGAGGCCATCGAGGAGCCGGTGTCGGCCATCGTCGACGCCGTCAAGGTCACCCTGGACAAGACTCCGCCGGAGCTGGCCGCCGACATCATGGAGCAGGGCAGTGTCCGGACCGGAGGGGGCGCCCTCCTCCACGGCCTCGATGCCCGGTTGGCGGCCGAGACCGGCATGCCCCTGCTCATCGCCGACAATCCTCTGCAGTCGGTGGCGATCGGCAGCGGCCAGTGCCTCGAGGAGTTCGACGTCCTGAAGGGCGTTTTGATGTCGTCGACGAGTCGCTGAGCTTGGTTCCTTAGCCTTACGTGGCCACCTACCGACGAAGGTCTCGGACGCGCTCGATCCTGATCGTGACCGTACTCGCCGCCATCACGCTCATCACCCTCGATTCGCGCAGCAACGGCCAGGGGACGCTGGGCAGTTTCAGGGGGAGGGTGACCGACGTGTTCTCCCCGATCCAGAGCGCCACCCACAGCGCCTTGGCGCCGGTGGGCAACTTCCTGTCGGGGGCGTCCAGCTATGGCTCCCTGCGCTCGGAGAACCAGCGACTCCGCAACCAGATCGCCACCATGCAGTCACAGGCGGTGACGTCGTCGGCCGCCGAGAAGCAGGCCCAAGCGGTCCTGGCTCAAGCCCATCTGAGCTTCGTGGGTTCCATCCCAACAGTCCAGACCCAGGTCATCGATGCCGGTTCGTCCAACTTCGAGAACACCGTCACCATCGACAAGGGCACGACCGACGGGATTGCCGTCGGTCAGCCGGTGGTGGCTCCCGGTGGCCTCGTCGGCGACATCACTGCCGCCTCGGCGAGGACGGCGACGGTTGATCTGCTGACGGATCCCAACTTCGTCGTCGGTGTGCGACTCGACGACAACGTGGTGGCCTCGGCCCAGGGCTACGGCAGGTCGAAGTCGTTGCGGGTCACGTTCGACCAGCCCCCCGACCTCGGGTTCCACCTCGGCCTCGGCGAAGCCCTGGTCACCAGCGGGCTGGATCTGGAGAAGTTCCCCCCGGGCATCCCGGTGGCCACCGTCGACCAGGTCAAGAGCCCGGCCGGCGCGCCGAATCCGATCGTCACCCTGAGGCCCCTGGTCAGCCTGTCCCAGCTCGACTTCCTGACCGTCGAGCTGTGGTCCCCGCCGTGAACCCGGCCGCGGCGTCCAAGATCCGCCTCGTCGTGGTGCTGCTCGTCGCCGTCATCGTTCAAACGACGCTGACGTCGGACGTGCGCGTCCTCGGCGTCGCGCCCGATCTGCTGCTCCTGGTCGCCATCTGCGGCGGCCTGGTGGCCGGCTCGGAGGTCGGGTGCATCCTCGGCTTCCTGGCCGGGTTGTCCGCCGATGTCTTCTTGACGGCAACGCCCTTCGGCCTGTCGGCTCTGACCTATTGCCTCGTCGGCTTCGGCGTGGGGGTGTTGCGCAACAACGTGCTGCGTGACAGCTGGTTGCTGGCCCCCATCGTGACGTTCGTGGCCACCGTTGTCGGCGTGGTCGGTTTTGTGGCCTTCGGTGACGTCGTCGGCCAGATCGGGCCGAGTGCCGCCGGCAGCTCGTGGGTCATCCGCGTCGCTCTTGTCGAAGGGGTCTGGGCCGCGGCCCTGTCGATCGTGGTCCATCCCCTGGTGGCTCGGGCCGGTCGCGGCCTGGTGACGGTCGAACGTCTCGATGGGCGACCGGACCGGCTGCCCGCCCGGTGATAGAGAGAACCCGGTGAGAGAGAGCCTGGTGAGGAAAGCGGCCCAGACGTGACGAGTCCCAGCGAGACCGAGTCAACCAGCATCCGCCTCACCATCCTCGTCGTGGTGACCGGCTGCCTGTTCGGCGCCCTGTTCGCCCGCCTGGCGTTCCTCCAGGTCGTCAACGCCCCCTCCTCCCAGCGGATCGTCACCAATACGGGGCTGCGCAAGATCTACACCCAGGCGCCCCGCGGCGACATCCTGGATCGCAACGGTCAGGTCCTGGTCGGCAACCGCACCTCCGAGGTCATCGAGGTGCAACGCCAACAGGCCGCGTCCAATCCGGCCATGAAGGCCCGGTTGGCCGCCCTGCTGGGCATGACCCCCAACCAGCTCGACGTTGCCCTCAACGACAACCAGTACAGCCCATTTGCCCCGGTGCCGGTGCTGCGGGACGCGGCGCCGTCCCAGATCCTCTACGTCCAGGAGCACCAGAGCCTGTTCCCCGGGGTGCAGGCCACGACCGAGACCTTGCGTGACTACACGCCGGCCGGGAAGGCGTCAGCCAACGTCGTCGGCTACGTGGGCGCCATCAGCAGCGCCGGGTATGCCAAGGTCAAGAACCAGGGGGTCTACCAGCCCGGCGACCAGGTCGGACTGTCGGGCGTGGAGGCCGAGTACGAGGCGGTGCTGCGGGGCGCGCCAGGCATCGAGAGGGTGCAGGTCAACGCCAAGGGCGATGTCCTCGGGGTGGTCTCCACCACCGCACCGGTGCAGGGACCGAACCTGAAGCTGTCCATCGATGGCGCCGTGCAGATGGCGGCCGAGAGCGCCCTCCTCCAGGGCCAGGCCGCGGCCCGGGGCACCTTCGACGGGGTGACCGGCCGCGACTTCATCTCTCCCGGCGGGGCAGCCGTGGTCGAGAACCCCAAGGACGGCACCGTGCTGGCCCTTGCGACCAACCCCGTCTACGACCCCAACGACTTCGTCGGGGGCATCAGCCAGGCCAAGTACGCTGCCTACCAGGATCCGGCGTCGAACGATCCGTTGCTGGACCGGACCATCCAGGGCCAGTACGCGCCTGGCTCGACGTTCAAGCTGGTGACCGCCACCGCCGCCCTCCAAAAGGGCCTGATCACCCCCACGTCGCCCTTCAACGATGGCGGCCACATCAAGATCGGCAACCAGCTTTTCAAGAACGACCAAGGTGCCGCCTACGGGACCATCGACCTGCAGCGGGCCATCACCGTGTCCAGCGACATCTACTTCAACACCCTGGGCGCCGACTTCTGGAACATGAGGGGGACGCTCGGCCCGGACGCCTTCCAGAACGTGGCTCGCAGCTACGGCTTCGGCTCCGCGCTCGGGCTGAAGCTCCCCAACGAGTTTCCCGGCAAGATCCCCGACCCGGCATCGGTGGCCACCGACTACAAGGCCCACCCCCACGCTTTCGGGACCGGCTCCTGGTACACCGGTGACAGCGCCCAGATCGCCGTCGGCCAGTTCGAGGACCTGGTCACGCCGACCCAGTTGGCCAACGCCTATTCGACCTTCGCCAACGGCGGCACGACCTACGTCCCCCGCCTGGCCCTCGACACCGAGACCCAGGACGGCAAGGTGGTGCAGACCTTCACCTCCCAGACCAAGGGCACGGTGCCCTTGGCGCCCGATCAGCGGGCGGCCATGGTCGCCGGGTTCACCGGCGTGGTCAACGATCCCAACGGAACGGCTTTCGGCGTGTTCCACGGGTCCCCGCTGTCGAAGATGGACATCGCCGGCAAGACGGGAACCGCCCAGGCGACTCCCAAGCAGTCGACGTCGGTGTTCACCTCCTTCGCCCCGGCCTCCAACCCGACCTACGAGGTGACGGCCTTCATGGAGCAGTCTGGTTACGGTGCCTCGGTTGCCGGTCCGGTCGTGCGCCAGATCTACGACAAGCTCTACAACCTTCCACCCGAGCCGATCGTCTCGGTGGCGACGAGTCCGGGTCAGACATGAGGACGATCCAAGCATGATCCCGAACGGACCCGCCCCCGGCAACCACCAACGCCCCCGCGGCCCCTCGGTGTGGCAACACTTCGACTGGATCCTGGCCTTGGCCGTGGTCGCCATCTCCGCCTTCGGCGCTCTGATGGTCTATACCGCAACACGCGACTCGTTGCAGGCGCAGGGTCTCTCGCCGGAGTACTACTTCAAGAAGCAGGCCATCTTCATGGCGATCGGCTTCGTCCTCATGATCGCGGTGGCGGCCGTGGACTACCGCCGCTACCGGGACTGGGCGCCGGCCATCTACGCCATCAGCCTCCTGGCCCTCCTTGCCGTGTACGCCGTGGGCCACAAGTCCAAGGGCTCCCAGGCGTGGTTCCAGTTCGGGTCCTACCAGCTCGAGCCCAGCGAGTTTGCGAAGGTCGCTCTGATCGTCGCCCTGGCCAGCTATCTGGCGGTGTTCAAGGGGCGGCTGCCGGCACGGGGCTTCCTCGTCATCCTGGTCATGGTGCTCGTCCCCTTCGCCCTGATCTACAAGCAGCCCGACCTCGGCACCGCCCTGGTCCTTCTGGCCGTGCTGTTGGCCCTGCTGCTGGTGGGCGGGGCCAAACCCCGACACATGGCCATCCTCGGGATGGTCGCCCTGATCGGCATGGTCGGGGTGGTCCAGCTGGGAGTGCTCAAGAGCTACCAGAAGGACCGGCTCACCTCCTTCGTCAACAGCCCCGATCAGCCCCGGCAGGCCCTGGAATCGGCCAAGATCCAGTCCAGCCAGTACAACCTGGCCCAGTCCAAGATCACCATCTCCAATGGCGGGATCACCGGTAAGGGCATCGGCAAGGGCACCCAGACCAACCTGGCCTACGTCCCCGAGCAGCGCACCGACTTCATCTTCACCGCGGTCGGTGAGCAGGTGGGCCTCGTCGGCTCCTCGCTGCTGCTCGGGCTGTTCTGCATCGTGGTGTGGAGAACGTGGCGAGCCGCCACCCTGGCCCGGGACCAGGTCGGCAGCCTCATCTGTGTCGGGGTGCTGGCCATGCTGGTGTTCCAGGTCTTCGAAAACGTGGGGATGACCATGGGCATCATGCCCGTCGCCGGGATCCCGCTGCCGTTCCTCAGCTACGGCGGCTCGGCGGTCATCGCCAGCTTCGCCGGCGTGGGCCTGGTGCTGAACGTGCGAATGAGGCGGTTCGCCTGAATCACCTGACCCTGAATCACTGAGCGTCTGTGTCACCTAGACTCAACGCGAACATGACAACGCTGTGGCCGAAGATCGAGCCCCTGTTGGCCCGTGTCGCCAAACCGGCCCGGTACATCGGCTGTGAAGACGGAGCTCAGCAACCGGTGCGCCAGCCCGGCCAGGCAGCGTGGCTGCTGACCTACCCCGACGCCTATGAGATAGGTCTGCCCAACCAGGGCCTCCAGATCCTCTACGAGATCGTCAACGAGCGCGCCGACGGCCTGGCCGAACGGGCCTACGCGCCCTGGGTCGACATGGAAGCGGAGATGCGGGCCCGAGGCCTGCCGTTGTTCTCCGTCGACACCCACACCCCGGCGCCGGAGTTCGATCTCCTGGCGTTCAACCTGTCCGCCGAGTTGGTGTACACCAACGTCCTCAACTGCATCGACCTGGCCGGTGCCCCGGTCCGCAGTGCGGCGAGGGGGCCCGAGGACCTCCTGGTCGTCGCCGGCGGGCACTGCACCTACAACCCCGAGCCCCTCGCCGACTTCGTCGACGCCTTCGTCATCGGCGACGGCGAAGAGGTGATCGGCGACATCACCGAGGCAGTTGCGGGCTGGAGGGCGGCGGAGCAGACCGCCGCGTCCAGGGCCCGTCTGTTGAGGGACCTGTCCCGCATCCCCGGGGTGTACGTGCCGGCCCTCTACGACGTCACCTACGACGGGCCCGCCCTGGTGTCGATCACCCCCGGTCACCCGGACGTCCCCGAGCGGGTCGAGAAGCGCACCATCACCGACCTGGGGGCGTGGCCCTACCCCAAGAACCAACTGGTGCCGATCACCGAGGTGGTCCACGACCGGCTCAACGTGGAGATCTTCCGGGGCTGCACCCGCGGGTGCCGCTTCTGCCAGGCGGGGATGATCACCCGCCCCGTACGGGAGAGGCCGGCCGAGCAGGTGCGCCAGATGGTCTCCGATGGCCTGGCCCGGACCGGCTACGACGAGGTGACCCTGACCTCGCTGTCGAGTGCCGACTACTCCGACATCGGCGACGTGGTGACCGGCATCATCGATGATCCGGCGTGTCGCGGCCAGGTGTCGGTCAGCCTGCCCAGCCTCCGCGTCGATGCCTTCACGGTGGGCATCGCCGCCGAGATCTCCCGGGTGCGACGCACCGGTCTGACCTTCGCCCCCGAGGGGGGCACGTGGCGGATGCGACAGGTCATCAACAAGCTGATCCGGGAGGAGGACCTCTACGGGGCGGTCGAGTCGGCCTTCTCGCAGGGTTGGCGGCGGATCAAATTGTACTTCCTGATCGGCCTTCCCACCGAGACCGATGAGGACACGCTCGGCATCGCCCAGCTGGCCAAGAACTGCGCCGCCATCGGCCGCAAGTACACCAACCACCCGACCGTGAGTGCCTCGGTCGGCGGGTTCGTGCCCAAACCGCAGACCCCGTTCCAGTGGTTCGGCCAGGACACGCCCGAGGAGTTGCGGCGCAAGGTCCACCTGTTGCGCGACGCCACCCGCCACGACAAGGGCGTGCAGCTGCGCTGGCACGATCCTCAGGCTACTCTGGTGGAGGGCATCGCCAGTCGCGGTGACCGGCGGGTCGGGGCGGTCATCGAGGAGGTCTGGCGCCGGGGTGGCACGTTCCAGGAGTGGTCCGAGCACTTCGATCTGGCCCTGTGGACCGAGGCCATGGCCGACCAAGGGCTGTCGATCGACTGGTTCGTCCACCGGGACCGGACCCGGGAGGAGGCCTTGCCCTGGGCTCACATCTCGGCCGGCCTGCACGAGGACTTCCTCTGGCACGAGTGGATCGACGCCCTGGCTGCGGCCGGGACGGAGGACTGCCGATGGACTCCCTGCTACGACTGCGGGGCGTGCACCGGCTACGGGCTCGAACATGTCGTCGCCTCCGCGGTTCCACCCGCCGGCGGCAGCCAGGGGACCGGTCAGGATCTGTCCCGCGGTGGCGACGTTCCCGTGACCCTCAGTGTCCGGCAGCCCCTTGTGGGCTCCGAGGCGCCCGCATGACCCCACCTCCCGACGTCACCAGGGTTCGACTTCGTTTCGTCAAGACGGGCAAGATCCGCTGGACCAGTCATCGTGACGTAGCCCGCATGTGGGAGCGGGCCTTTCGTCGGGTCGCCCTTCCCCTCGCCTACAGCGCCGGATTCTCGCCCCGACCGAAGGTCAGTTTCGGCCTGGCCCTGCCGACCGGGCACGAGTCGGTCGCCGAGTATCTCGACATCGATCTGGCTGCCGAGGCCGTCACCCTCGACATCGCCGCCCTCGACGCCATGGTCGTGAACCTGTCAGCGGCGCTACCGGCCGGCGTCGATGTCACGGCTGCCGCGCTGATCGAGGCGAGGGGGCCGTCTCTGCAGGAGTCGGTCGTCTCGTGTACCTGGCGGTGGGCGGCGGTCCCGGCCCTGCCTCCTCTTCCCGGCACCGGGAACTCGGTGGCTCCGGGACAACCGGTCGTGATCGGTCATGGCACCCTCGATCCGGCGCCCGTCGTGGTGGAGCAGATCCGGGCGTCGGTTGCCCGGCTCCTGGAGGCACCTGAGGTGATCGTCACCCGCATGCGCAAAGGGACCGAGATCATCGAGGACATCCGACCCAGCATCGAGGACCTCCGGGTCCCCGAGTCGTTGAACGGCGCCGGCGACGGTACCGAGGTGTGGCTGGAGGCGGACCTGGCCACCCAACCCCGCAGCATCCGGCCGATCGAAGTGCTCCGTGCGCTCGATCCGGCGCTCGACGAGCGCCACGTACGCCGGCTCAACCAATGGATCTTGCGCGACGGCGCGCGACACGAGCCCTTGCCCTCTCCCGGGCCCGGTTCGGTCGCAGCGACGGACGCGCCGCACGTCTTGGGACGTGCGTCATGAGAAGGGAACGCAGTTATGTCCGATGCAGCATCGGTCGACCCGGAAGGCACAGCCCGCCCGGAGACCCCAACCCGCCCGGAAACCCCAACCCCCTCGGACGACCCGGCCCGGGCTGAGAAGCCCGGGGACGAGGACAACGCCGAAGGGGCCGATCGGCCGACTTCTGCAGCCCGGCGTCGCCGCCGCGGTTCCCGAGGTGGTCGCAGCCGCTCCCGCAGCGGGGGCGGGGGTGCTCAGCGACCGGAGGACGATCAGCCCCGGCCGGCCGGCGACCCGGCTGGGGCCCCGGCCGGGCCCTCGGGCGCCGACCTGGGTCATGCCCAGTCGCCCCCTGATACCCGGTCGTCCCCTGATACCCGGTCGACCAGCGGGTCCAGGTCGCCGGGCGATGCCGGGGCCCGCCGTGATCGAGCAGGGCCGGTCGTGACGGCGTCGGGTACCGACCTCGACGCTCGGGCCGCCACCCGCCCCGAGGATGGCCCGGTGCCGGCGGCCGCCAAGGCAGCCCCGAGCAGTGCGGTGCCGACCGGTGCGGCCCCGACCGGTGCGGCCCCGACCGGTCCAGCCCCGCCGGGTGCAGCCCCGGCGGGTAGAGCACAACGCCCCAAGATCGGCGACTCCCGACCCGCCCCCACCCCGGCCCGCGACTCGGCCCGCAGCCCGGCCAATGGCGACAGTGGCCCCAATGGTGCCACCAGATCGGATGGGCCCGGTGGCCGCTCCAAGCGGGGGGGACCCGCCGGGGGTCGAGGAGGGAGCGCGGCCCCGGTCCGCAGCCAGCCCGCCGAGGCCGGCACGACCCACGGTGGGATCGACGGTGCCGAGCGGCGGCCGAAGGGTCGTCGCCGGGGAGGGCGGGTGCGTGCCGGAGACTCCGCCGCGGGCACGCCGGTGGAGGCCACCCTGGTGGACGAGCCGGCGGAGGTGGACGCGGAGACCATGGAGCGGCGCAAGGGCCGCGAACGCAAGGGCCGCCCCGTCGGCCGCTACCTCATGGTCGCCCACGTCGCCCCCGAGGCCACCCAGATCGCCGTCCTCGAAGGCCGCAGCCTGGTGGAGCACTACGTTTCCCGTCCGACCGACGACGCCAACCAGATCGACGGCAACATCTACGTCGGTCGGGTCAAGAATGTCCTGCCGGGCATGGAGGCGGCATTCGTCGACATCGGTACCCCGAAGAACGCCGTCCTCTACCGGGGTGACGTCCGCCACGACGGAGACGACATCGACGGTCCCGATGGCGACACCGGCCGCAGTGCCAAGAAGGGCGACGGGAAGTCGAAGCCCACACGCGGCCATCTCTCGGGTGCCGCCAAGAATGCCCGCATCGAGCAGCTGCTGAGCCCGGGTCAGACCATCGTCTGCCAGGTGACCAAGAATCCAATCGGGGCCAAGGGCGCCCGGCTGACCCAGGAGGTGTCCCTGCCCGGGCGCTTCGTGGTGCTGGTTCCCAACAGTGACACCTACGGCATCTCCAAGCGGCTGGCCGACGACGAGCGCAAGCGCCTCCGGCGCATCCTCGACCAGGTCCGCCCGGAGGGCCACGGCCTCATCGTGCGCACGGCCGCCGAGGGAGCCACCCCCGACGAGCTGAGCCGCGACGTCCGCCGCCTCCTGGAGCAGTGGCGCCAGATCGAGGCCCTGGCCGGCACGGCCCGGGGTGCAGGCCTGGTGTACAAGGAGCCGGATCTCGCCGTCCGGGTCATTCGCGAGGAGTTCAACCGCAACTACCGCGGGGTGATCATCGACAACGAGGTGCTCTACAACGAGGTCAAGGGTTACGTGGCCAGCATCAGCCCCGAGCTGGCCGACCGGGTGGAGCTGACATTGCCGGCCGACGACCCCCTGCCTGTCTTCGAGCGCCACCACGTGCACGAACAGATCCACAAGGCGCTGGACCGCAAGGTGTGGTTGCCATCCGGTGGTTCGCTGATCATCGAGCGCACCGAGGCCCTCACGGTCATCGACGTCAACACGGGCAAGAACGTGGGGCGGTCCAACCTGGAGGAGACCGTCTACCGCAACAATCTGGAGGCGGCGGAGGAGATCGCCCATCAGCTGCGCCTGCGCGACATCGGCGGGATCATCGTCATCGACTTCATCGACATGGAGATCGCTGCCAACCGGGCCGAGGTCATCAAGACCTTCCGGACCGCTCTGGCCCGGGACAAGACCCGGACCCAGGTCTTCGACATCTCCGACCTGGGGCTGGTGGAGATGACCCGCAAGCGCATCTCCGAGGGTCTCGTCGAGTCGTTCTCCGACACCTGCCCCACCTGCGGGGGTCGGGGCATCATCATCGACGAGACCCTGTTCTGAGGCGCCTGTGTGCTCAACAGGGCCCTGTGTATAATCTCCCCCTTGTGTACGCAGTGATCAAGACCGGTGGCAAGCAGGAACGCGTGGAGGAGGGCCAGACCCTGGCCGTCGAGCTCCTCGGGGCCGATGAGGGCGCCGAGGTGAGCTTCCAACCTCTGCTCGTCGTGGACGGCGCCACCGTCATCGCTGCTCCTGACGCCCTGTCGGGAGCCCGGGTATCGGCCCGTGTCGTCGGTGAGATCAAGGGCCCCAAGGTCCGTGGCTTCACCTACAAGCCCAAGACCCGGGGCCGCAAGGCGTGGGGCCACCGACAGCGCTACACCACCATCGAGATCACCGGCATCAGCCGGGAGGGATAACCAGATGTCCAAGACCAAGGGTGGCGGCTCCACTCGAAACGGGCGTGACTCCAACGCCCAGCGCCTCGGCGTCAAGGCCTACGACGGCACGGCCGTGACCGCCGGATCGATCATCGTCCGCCAGCGCGGTACCCACTTCCACCCCGGTGAGAACGTCGGCATCGGCAAGGACGACACCCTCTTTGCCCTCACCGACGGCCACGTCAAGTTCGGATCCCGCAAGGGCCGCAGACTGGTCGACATCCGAACCGGCGGTCCCGCCGCGGGTCAGCCGGTCACCTCCGAGGCCTGAGGCCTCGGCCGGGGCGGCCCGGATAGAGGCACCATGTCCAACTTCGTCGATCAGGCCCAGGTCCACGTCAAGGCGGGCGACGGCGGCGCCGGGTCCGTTTCGTTCCGCCGAGAGGCCCACGTGGCCAAGGGCGGACCGGACGGCGGTGACGGGGGCAACGGGGGAGACGTGTGGCTCGTCGCCAACCGCAACGTCGCCTCGCTCTACACGTTCGGAAACCACCCCCATCACCAGGCCGGCAGCGGGGTGCACGGGATGGGCAAGGGGCGTCACGGCAAGGCCGGGGCTGACCTCGACGTGGCCGTGCCCGAAGGTACGGTCGTGCGCAGCCTGGATGGCGAGATCCTGGCCGATCTGTCCAACGAGGGCGATCGGTGGTTGGCCGCCCGACGGGGCCAGGGCGGTCGGGGCAACGCCCGGTTCCTGTCCAACCGCCGCCGGGCTCCGGCTTTCGCCGAGCAGGCCGAGATGGGCGAGGATCGATGGCTCGATCTGGAGCTGAAGTTGATGGCGGACGTGGCCCTGGTCGGCTTTCCCAATGCCGGCAAGAGCACCCTGATCTCGCGCATCTCCGCGGCCCGGCCCAAGATCGCCGACTACCCCTTCACGACGCTGGTGCCCCACCTCGGTGTGGTTCGCTTCGACGAGCACGAGATGGTGGTGGCCGACATCCCCGGGCTGATCGAAGGGGCCAGCGAGGGGCGGGGTCTGGGTCAGAAGTTCCTCCGTCACATCGAGCGGGCCCGCGTCCTCGTCGTGCTGGTGGACCTGGCTCCCCCCGACGGTCGAGCCCCCGCCGACCAGGAGGAGATCCTGATCAGCGAGCTCTCCCGCTACCGCCACGAGCTGGCCACCCGCCGCCGGATCGTCGTCGGCTCCAAGGCCGATGCCGCCACCGAGGCCTGGGACGGCCCGACCGTGTCGGCACTCACCGGCGAAGGCGTCCGCTCCCTCCTGGGACGCATGGCCGAGGAGGTGACCAAGGCCCGAGCCGAGCAGGAGCGCCCCCACAGCTTTATCGTGCACCGCCCGGCGCCGTCGGGTGTCGTGGTGGAGCGGGACACCGACGGAGCCTGGGTGGTCAGGGGCCGGCCTGCGGAGCGGGCGGTTGCCCTCTCGGACCTCGGCAACGTGGACGCCCTCGCCTACGCCCAGGGCCGGCTGCGGAGCATGGGCGTGGACCGTGCCCTCCTGCGATCGGGCGCGGTGGAGGGCGACCGGGTGCGCATCGGGACCTTCGAGTTCGACTACCAACCCAACTGAATGGCCGACCGGACCCGAGGACGGCGGCTGGCAGACTGAGCCCATGGCCGCACCTACCGTCGTCGTCAAGATCGGTACGTCGTCGATCACTGACCAGGAAGGGCTGATCAACGACGCGGCCATCGCCAAGCTGTGCGCCGAGGTGGCCGAAGCCCGGGCCGGCGGGACCCGGGTGGTGGTGGTCACCAGCGGGGCCATCGCCTCCGGTCTGCCGGTCCTCGGCTTGGGTGGCCGCCGGCCGAGCGACCTCGCCGTGCTCCAGGCCATCGCTGCCGTAGGCCAGGGTCGCCTGTTCGGCGTCTACGAACGGGCTCTCTTCGAGCACGGCCTGACCGCCGGCCAGGTCCTCCTGGCCCCTCTCGATTTCGTAAATCGGCGCCAGTACCTCCACGCCCGCCAGACGCTCTCGGTGCTGCTGGAGCTCGGCGTGGTGCCCATCGTCAACGAGAACGACGCCGTGGCCGACGACGAGATCCGCTTCGGCGACAACGACCGCCTCGCGGCCTTGGTGGCCCATCTCCTCTCGGCCGATCTGCTGCTCCTCCTCACGGACACCCCGGGTCTGCTGAGCGCCGATCCCCGGGTCGACAGCAAGGCGTCGCTCATCGAGCAGATCGTGGAGGGCGACGTCTCCCTCGAGACGATGGCGGGGGGCGCGGGAAGCGCCCGGGGAAGCGGGGGTATGGCCTCGAAGTTGGCCGCCGGGCGCATGGCGGCATGGTCAGGCGTGCGGGCGATCATTGCGTCGGCCACCCGGCCCGGGGTCGTCGCCGAGGCGGTGGCGGGCACCGCCGGAGTGGGAACCGTCTTCGTGCCCCGCTCCGGGCGCCTCGGAGCCCGCAAGTTGTGGATCGCCTTCGCCGTCGGATCGTCGGGGACCGTGGTGGTCGACGAGGGAGCCCGGCGGGCGCTGCTTGAACGGGGGGTCTCCCTGTTGCCCGCCGGTGTGGTCGATGTCGCCGGATCCTTCGACGCCGACGACGCCGTGGAGATCGCCGGACCTGACGGTGCTGTCTTCGCCAAGGGCCTGTGCCGGCACCCGTCGCGTCGTCTGAAGGAGCTGGCCGGCCGGCGCACCACCGACCTCCCGGTGGACATCCCCCGCGAGGTCGTCCACCGTGACGACCTCGTCCTCCTGGCATGACGGGCCGAGGTTGGCGTCGCCGGCGGCGGTCGCGGCGGGGGGTTCTGGCAATGACCGCCCTGCTCGGCGCCATCATCCTGCTCGGGGGGTGCGGCCTGCTCGGTTCGGTCGTCAACACCACGACGGGGTTGCAGAGGGCGGGCTTCTCATCGGTACGGGTCAGCCTCAACGGGGTCGCCTCCGGCCGCAACGTCGTTGACGTCAGCGTGTCGGTCGACGCCGCCCCGTCGGACGGGGCGACGGTCATGGTGGCCCGTGTCGTGTGGAACGACCTCCACGAGCACTTCGACGATCTCGACGTCACCGTCCACGGCCACGGCCCCGACCTCCACCGCCAGTTCCCCTTCACCGCCCTGGTGGGCCTGTTCGGGCCCCGCAACCCGGCGTGGGACAAGACCTCGCTGCGATCCTCGGTCCAGAATGTGGGCTATGCCGTGATCATCGGTGTGGGGGCCGTGGCCCTGGTGGTGGCTGCCGTCATCGTGATCGTCGTGCGCACCCGCCGGCGGAGGGGCCCGCCGCCGCCCTGGCCCGGGTTCGCCGGCGCCGGCCCGCCGGGGTCGCCCCCGTGGGCCGGTCCACCGCCTGGCGCCGGGCCTGGGGGTCCGGGCTGGGCCGGGCCGCCGCCTCGGGGAAGAGGCTCCCACGGTCCGCCTGGTGCAGGTCCGCCGCCACCTCCGGGGTCCGGGGGCCACCCGGGGCCGAAGGACGACGACGGCCATGGGCCCTGGGGGGCGCCGGCTCCGCCCGAGTAGATCCTGGCTCGTCTGGCCGGGCTGGAGCCCGAACCGCGTGGTGATAAAGCGCACCGGTGCGCTTTTTCACCAACCGGTTGCCAACTGCGGGGCGCGACGGCAACGGGATGGTTGTGAGCCCGGCGTCTACCGGGCAGGATGGCCTGGTCGGTCGCGGCCGCGACGGCGGATCAAGGAGGCAGCGCGTGCAACTCGGCATGGTCGGACTCGGCCGGATGGGTGCCAACCTGGTGCGGCGGCTGCAGCGCGACGGCCACACCTGCGTGGTCTACGACGTGGACGGCGACGCCGTCGCCATGCTGGTCAAGGAAGGAGCGACCGGGGCGGACAGCATCGACGACTTCGTCGCCAAGCTGGAGACGCCCCGGGCTGCGTGGGTGATGGTGCCCGCCGCCTACACGGGGGACACCGTCGACTCCCTTGCGTCGGCCATGGCCAAGGACGACATCATCATCGACGGCGGCAACTCGCACTACCAGGACGACATCCGCCGGGCCGCGGCCCTGGTCGACAAGGGCATCCACTATGTCGATGTGGGCACCAGCGGCGGAGTGTTCGGCCTTGAGCGGGGCTACTGCTTGATGATCGGCGGCGAGGAGGAGGTGGTCCGCCACCTCGATCCGCTCTTCGCCACCATCGCCCCCGGCGTCGACACTGCCCCCCGCACCGACGGCCTGAGCGGCGATCCGTCCCCGGCCGAGCACGGCTACCTGCACTGCGGCCCCAACGGTGCCGGTCACTTCGTGAAGATGGTCCACAACGGCATCGAGTACGGCGTGATGGCCGCCTACGCCGAGGGCCTGGCCATCCTGGACAAGGCCAACCTCGGGGCCGGCGAGCACACGGGCGGGGACGCGGAGACGGCACCGTTGGCCGACCCGCAGTTCTACCGCTACGACATCGACACCGCCGCCGTGGCCGAGGTGTGGCGGCGGGGGAGTGTCATCTCCTCGTGGCTCCTCGACCTGACCGCCCACGCCCTCAGCGCCGACCCCGGCCTGGCCGGCTTCGGGGGCCGGGTCTCCGACTCCGGCGAGGGCCGCTGGACGGTCAAGGCCGCCATCGACGAGGGCGTGCCTGCCTATGTGCTCACCACCGCCCTGATGGAGCGGTTCAGCTCCCGGGGTGAGGGCGACTTCGGTGATCGGATCCTGTCCGCCATGCGCAAGGAGTTCGGCGGCCACGACGAGAAGACCGCCTGAAGGCCGTCACCTCACGGTTCGGTGGGCTGGTCCTTGGTGGCCGGCTCCGCCGCCTTGGAGGGCCGCGGCGTGCCTTCGCCCAGCTCCCCGCCGGATGGCGACGACAGGGCGTGGTCACTGATGTCGCCCGGCCCCAGGCCCATGGTCTGGCGCATCTCGGCCAGCCGGTTCTGGGCCTCGGAGCCCATGGCCGCCTGCTCGACCTCCAACATCCGGGCCTCGACGCCCTGCCCGCCCACCTCTGAGGTGCCCAGAGCCCGGGCGTAGCGCTGCTCGATCTTGGACCGCACCTGATCGAGGGTGGGCGTGTCCTGGTCGACGGTGGCCGACAGGCTGCCCATGGCCGCGTTGAGCTGCTCCTGCATCTTGGCCTGATCCAGCTGCGACATCAGCTTCTGGCGTTCGGCCAGCTTCTGTTGCAGGGCGGTCGAGTTCTGCTGCACCGCAGCCTTGGCCTGCTGAGCGGCTTGGGCCGTCTGCAGGCTCATCGTCTTCAGGTCGTTGACCTGGTTCTCGGTCGCGATGAGCCGGTTGGCGAACGCCTCGGCCGTCTGGTTGTACTCCGTCGACTTCTGGGCGTCCCCCCGGTCGCCGGCGTCGGCGGCCATGCGCAGGGCCTGACGGGTCGACGTGCTGACCTTCTCCAGCTCCTCCATGGCCCGGTTGAGCTGCATCTCCGTCTGCTTCTGATTGGCGACGACGTTGGCGGCCTGCTCGACGAGGCGCCGGTGCTGGTCCTGGGCTTCGACGATCGCCTGCTCCAACTGGACCTTGGGATCGGCCCGCTCCTCGAAGTCCCCGCTGGCCTTGGCCATCATGTACCGCCATCTGCGACGGAAGTAGTTGGGCATACCGGGGATGCTACGACGTGGCCGGAGTCTCCGGCGTGGCAGATCGCTCCGGGGGCCCGCCGGGGGGCAGCTCTCCGGCGCTCCCCGCCGATTCGATGGCGGCCCCGCTCGCCTCGATCCCGGCATGGAGGGCAGCGATCTCGTCAACGACCGAGAGGAGAGGACCGGACTGACCGTCGATGAGATCGGGATCGGAGGCGTCGAGGGAGAGCTCCACCAGGGCCGTGACCGCCTCGTCGATCCGGGTGGCCAGCGAACGGACCTGGTCCTGGGCCTCGGAGCTGACCGCGTCGGCCCGGCGCATGGCCCGCAGCTGGGCGGCGATCACCGTCTCGTGGCGAAGGGTCGCGGCGTCGAGACCGTCATGGCGTTGGGCCAGGCCGGCCAACTCGTCCGAGAGGGCGTTCGTCCGCGCCGAACGCTCCGGCGTGGAGAGCAGGGCTCCCCTCCGGGCCGTCACCGCGGCCGCCCGGACGCTACGGTCAATGCGCTCGGCGAGGGACCCCACCCGTTCGCGGGTCGGCCCATCGGCGAGGGAGGACACGGCCTGGTCGAAGCGCTTCTGGGCATCGACGACGGCTCGGAGCTGATCTCGCCACGGGGGGGGCACCGACCAGGGGTCGACCGGCTCGGGCTTGACAGGCCGCTGGCGCCGGGCGCGGGCAACGACCGCCCACCCCATGCGCCCGCCCCAGCCGACGATGGCGAGGACGACGGCGACGGGAAGCGAGTGATCGAGGAGGCCGATGCCGGCCCCGGCCGCGGTGAGGGCGATCGCCGGAGGGCCCACCGCGGCGCGGGCCACGCTCGGATGGGCCAGCACGGCGGGGACCTTCGATGGCATGACCCCAGGCTAGGACCTCGGGCCCGCTCAGCTGCGGCGCCTGCCCGCCGCGGTACCCTTCTTGCCATGAAGGTGCCGGAGGAGGCGTCGGCCGGCGAGCTGGAGCAGGTCGGGCGACGGGTCGTAGACGCCGCTCGTCTCGTCGCCCTGAGCCGGGCGGACGTCCGCAACCGGGCTCTCCTGGCCGGGGCCAAGCGGCTGGAGGCGGCGGCCATGGCCGTCGCCGAGGCCAACGCCATCGACGTTGCCACCGCCGAGGCGGCCGGATCCCCGCCGACCGTCGTCGATCGGCTCCGGTTGACGTCGGCCCGCATCGATGCCATGGCCGGCGGTCTTCGCCAAGTGGCCCGCCTCGCTGACCCGTTGGGGGAGACGGTGCGGGGGTGGGTCCGGCCCGACGGATTGGAGATCCGCCAGGTGCGAGTTCCGCTGGGCGTCATCGGGGTGATCTACGAGAACCGACCCAATGTGACCAGCGACGCCGCCGGGCTGTGCATCAAGTCCGGCAACGCGGCCTTCCTGCGAGGGAGCTCGGCGGCTATCCACTCCAACCAGGCCGTGGCCCGGGCCCTTCGGGCCGGCTGCGAGGACGCCGGACTGCCCGCCGACTCGGTGACCCTGGTGGACGACACGTCCCGGGAAGCGGCCGTGGCGTTCATGCGCCTCCGGGGTGTCATCGATTGCCTGGTCCCACGCGGCGGACGGTCGCTCATTGCCAGCATCCTCGAGCACGCCACCGTCCCCTATGTCATCGACGGGGCCGGCAACTGTCATGTCTTTGTCGATCGCAGCGCCGACCTGGAGCGAGCGGTGGCCATCGTCGTCAACGCCAAGACCCAGCGACCCAGTGTCTGCAACGCCGCCGAATCTCTGCTCGTGCACTCCGATGTGGCTGAGACGTTTCTTGCCGCCGTCGCCCCACTCCTCAAGGAGGTCACCCTGGTGGGCGACGACCGGACCCGGGCCATCCTCGGAACCGATACGGTGAGCGCCGCCACGGACGAGGATTGGGGGAGGGAGTACCTCGATCTGACCCTGTCGGTCAGGGTGGTGGCAGACCTCGACGAGGCCATTGACCACATCCGTCGGTACGGAACCGGCCACACCGAGGCCATCGTCACCGGCGATGTCGATGTCGCCGGTCGCTTCCAACGGGAAGTGGACGCCGCTGCGGTTGTCGTCAACGCCTCCACTCGGTTCACCGACGGCGAGCAGTTCGGCTTTGGCGCCGAGATCGGTATCAGCACCCAGAAGTTGCACGCCCGCGGCCCGATGGGGCTCCGTGAGCTGACGACGACGAAGTACCTGGTGACCGGGAGGGGACACATCCGGGCGTAGGCCCATCCCCAGGGTGCCTCCTACACTGTGGCGACCCCCCTTCTGGAAGGACCGCCGTGCTCAACGATGTGACCCCTCTGTTCGAGTCTCCCAGCGCGGTGCGCGAGCACCTGCGTCGGGTGGACTACCTCGCAGATGAGGGCATCGCCGGCGTGGTCTTCCTTGCGGAGCGGCTCGGCAAGCCCATCCTCGTCGAAGGTCCGGCCGGCACCGGGAAGACCCAGCTGGCCAAGTCGGTCGCCGAGGCACTCGGTCACCGGCTGATCCGCCTGCAGTGCTACGAGGGTCTCGACGAGTCCAAGGCTCTCTACGAGTGGAACTACAAGAAGCAGCTGTTGCGCATCCAGGCCCAGCGCAACGACGAGTCGGCATCGACGAACTCGGACCTGGAGGAGGACATCTTCTCCGAGCCGTTCCTGCTCACCCGGCCCCTGCTGGAGGCGATCCGGGCCGACGACCCCGTGGTTTTGTTGATCGACGAGGTGGACCGGGTTGAGGTGGAGACCGAGGCGCTGCTCCTCGAGGTTCTGTCCGACTATCAGGTGTCTATCCCCGAGCTCGGGACGATCCACGCCTCGCAGGTTCCGCTGGTCTTCCTCACGTCCAACAACACCCGGGAGCTGTCCGAGGCTCTCAAGCGCCGGTGCCTGTTCCTCCACATCGACTACCCCGATCTGGCCCGGGAGAAGGAGATCGTCCTCACCAGGGTCAAGGGCATCTCTGCCAGCCTCGCTGATCAGATCGTCCGGATCGTGCGCTCGGTTCGCAGCCTGGAGCTGAAGAAGGCGCCGTCGGTCTCCGAGACCCTCGATTGGGCCCGCACCCTGGTGCTGCTCGGCATCAGCGACATCGATGCCGAGACGGCGACGTCGACGCTCAACATCCTCCTCAAGTACCAGTCCGACATCGACAAGGCCGCCAAGGAGCTCTCGTCGAACAAGCCGGCCGGCGGCCGCTGAAGTAGAGGGGCGGGCCAGGGACAGCTAGGGGGCGCCGGGCGCCTTTGCCGGGGAGGGGGCCGGCGCCCCCGGCGCCGCACCGCCCGGCGCACCGCCGGCGGGAGACCCCGGCACGGTGGTCGGCGGCGTGGGGGCCACGGGCGGCTGGCCGAGGGCGTAGTCCAACATGGCCTTGTAGATGGTGAGCACGACCTGGCCGTAGTCGGGGGCCGTCGCATAGTGGCCCGTCAGGGACTGCCAGGACGGGCAGCAGCCTCCCCCGAACGTTCCCCCGGGGGCCACCGCGGGGATGACGGGGGGCTGGACGAGAGGCGTGCCGCGCGGGGTGGCGAAGACATGGAGGACCTGGATCTGGCCCCGGACCCCACCCTGGGGGGAGGGGAAGGCCAGACCAGCCCCGCACGAGTCACAGTGCCCGATGCCGGCATAGTTGTTGAGGGCGATGGCGTCGGGCGAGGCGAACCCGCCGGTCTCGACGATGGCCTGGGCGAACGCCACATCTCCCCGCACGTTCTCGATTGTCCCCTCACTGACGTACCAGGCGGTCAGCTGAGGGACCGTGGCTGCGGTCTGGTTGCGGTAGTAGCTGGTGTTGAACCACCCGGCCAGCTGGGCCGGCTCGAGGACCGGGGGCCCGATGATCGTCGGTGACCCGTCCGGTGCGGGGGCGCCCACGCCGGCCAGGGCGACCGTCTGGGCCTTCTGGGCGCTGACGAGCACCTGTTGGGAGGTGGCGACCGTCTTCTGATCGCCGCTCAGGGTGACCCGGTCGGCCAGCACGGTGTTCTGGGACTGCTGGTTGGCGACCGTCGCCGACGTCAGGGCGGCCTGGTCGCGGGTCATCAGGGCCGCCAGTTGGCGTTCGTGCTGCACCGTGTCCGCCTCGTGCCTGGTGTCGCTTCCGACCAGGGCGGTTACTTCCTTACGGCTGGTGTCGAGATACACGGCGGCGTCGGCGGAGGCCTGAGCCTCCGTGACGTCGGCGGTCACATCCGGCACCGGGGGCGGGGGCCCCATGTAGAGGGCCACCGCCACCTGGGCCAGCCGGCCCCGATCGCTGGCGAGCGTCTTCACCGCCGTGTTGTGGGTGACGACCGACGTGGCGTGCTCGGCGCTGGTTGTGCTCAGGGCGTCGGTGGCGGCGGCGGCCCGGGTGGCGGCGGTGGCCGCTCGAGCCGTGTCGTTGGCCAGCGTCGCCTGGGCGGTGTTGAGGGCTCCGGTGGCCCCGCTCAGATGTCCGGATGCCTGGTCCACACCCGTCTGGTAGTCCCGGGTCACGATCTGGACCTGCTCGGTGTGGATGGCGACGAGGTCCACCGTCGCCTGGGCCCGAACTGCCGCCGACGCCGTCTCGATCGGGACCGCCACCAGCGTGGGCACCGCCAAGGCGACGGCGAGGATCCCTCGTAGTCGGGATCGGCGCGCGAGCACCGGGACAGAATGGCTCATCGGAGAGGCTCCATGTGGTCATGGCTGGGCCGGTGGCCCCCCGGCCCCGTAGCATTGCGGCCCATGGCTGACGACACCGCCACCGAAACCCCGGGCGCCGGGCCCGGCCCCGGCGACGGGGCCCTCCCGGACGTGGCCGCTCTCGGCGACGGGTTGCTGGACTCCCTGGCCGGCTTCGTGGGTGAGCTGCGCACCGCCGGGATCCCGGTCAGCCTGACGGAGAACCTCGATGCCATGGAGGCCCTGCTCCACGTGCCCATGGAGGACCGGGAGGCGTTCAAGTACGCCCTGGCCGCCACCATGGTGAAAAACGAGGCGCACTGGAAGGCGTTCGAAACCATCTTCGAGGTCTTCTTCTCGTTCCGCGGCCCCGAGTACGGCCTCGGAGACGACGAGGCTGGCGGCGACGGGGAGGACGACAACGACAACCTGGTCGAAAACCTCATGGGCAACCGTCCAGGGGAGGGGGGCCACGGGGAAGGACTGACCGCCGAGCAGCTGGCCGCCATGCTCTACAAGGCGCTGATGGACGGCAACGACACCATGTTGCGGGCCATCGCCCGGGCCGCCGTCTCCCGCTATGCCGGCATGGAGCCGGGCCGGCCGGTAGGAGGGACTTACTACCTCTACCGGACCCTCCGCCAACTCGACCTCGACGGCGTGCTCGAACGCATGATGGGGGCCGACAACCAGGGTCACGAGGCGAAAGGCCCCTCCGAGCTGGAGGAGCGGCTCCAGCGCGAGGAGTACGAGTCCCGGCTGGCGAAGCTGCGCCGAGAGGTCGAAGCCGAGATCCGCCGGCGACTGGTCGCCGACCGCGGCGCCGAAGCGGTGGCCAAGTCGGTGCGCAAGCCTCTGCCCGAGGACATCGACTTCATGCATGCCAATCGGGAGGAGCTGGTTGCCCTCCGCCGGGCCATCGGCCCGCTCACCCGGCGGCTGGCTGTCCGCCTGGCCCGCAAGCGCCTGCACGGCCGCCGCGGCGCCCTCGACTTCCGCAGCACGGTCCGCCATTCCCTCTCCTACGGGGGTGTGCCCGCCGATCCCAAGTTCCGCGATCCGCGTCCGGCCAAGCCGGAGATCATGGTGGTGGCCGACATCTCCGGCTCGGTGGCCGCCTTCGCCCGCTTCACCCTTCAGCTGGTCTACGCCATCAGCTCCCAGTTCTCCCGGGTCCGGTCGTTCGTGTTCATCGATGGCATCGACGAGGTCACGGACTACTTCAAGGCGACCGACGACATCGGGGAGGCCATTCACCGCATCAACACCGAAGCGGACGTGATCTGGGTCGACGGGCACTCCGACTACGGCCACGCCTTCGAATCCTTCTGGGACCGGTGGGGCACGGGGATCACGGCCAAGACCACGGTCTTGTTCCTCGGTGATGCCCGCAACAACTACCACGCCTCCCAGGCCTGGGTCCTGGCCGAGGTGGCCAAGAAGGCCAGGCACGTGTTCTGGCTCAATCCTGAGCCGCGCTCGTACTGGGACACCGGTGACTCCATCGCCAGCCAGTACGGCGTCCACTGCGAGGGTTCCTACGAGTGCCGCAACCTCAAGCAGCTCGAACGCTTCGTCGAGCAATTGGGCTGACGTGTCTCCCGCCGAGCGACCTGACGAACACGACGAGGACGCCTGGCACCGGCCTCTCCGCCACACCCCGAGCGGCACCGCCAGCTCGGCGACGGCGCAGAGTCCGGGGATGCACCGCCGGGAGGGGATCTCCGGCCTCATGAGCGGCTCGGAGAAGATCTGGATGGGAGAGAACCGGGTCGACGCCGGCGTGCGCACCTCCGACCACCACCACGGCGAGTCGGAGACAGGCATCTACGTGGTGTCGGGCCACCCCCGCTTCGTCTTCCTCGTCGACGGGATGGAGACGGCCATCGACGCCGGACCCGGCGATTATGTCTACGTCCCGCCGTGGACGCCCCACCGCGAGGAGAACCCGTCGGCCACCGAGGCGGCGACGGTGGTGTTGGCGCGCAGCACCCAGGAGGCCATCGTGGTCAACGTGGCCGATCTCACCGGCCGCCCCGACCCTGACCGGCCATGAGCCAGCTGGTGGACCTGTCGGGCCGGGTGGCTGTGGTGACCGGGGGCGCCGGCGGGATCGGCTCGGCCATCGCCACCTGCCTGGCGGGGGTCGGGGCCCAGGTCGCCGTCTGGGATCGGCTCGGCGAGGACGCCGACCGGGTCGCGGCCCAGCTGGCGGCCGAACCGGGCGGGGCGGGCCTGGGGTGCTCGGTCGATGTCACCGATCGCGCCAGCGTGCAAGCGGCCCTGGCCCGGACCGAGGCCGAGCTCGGGCCGGTCGATGTGCTCGTCAACAACGCCGGCATCGACCGCATCGGCCCCTTCCTCGACACGGCCGAGGAGGACTGGGACCCGATCATCGCCGTGAACTTCGCCGGCCCGGTGCGTTGCTGCCACCTGGTGGCGCCGGCCATGAAGGCACGGCGCCGAGGTTCCATTGTCAACATCGCCTCCGACGCCGGCCGGGTCGGGTCGTCGGGGGAGACCGTGTACTCGGGGACCAAGGGCGCCATCATCGCCTTCACCAAGTCCCTGGCCCGGGAGCTGGCGTCCGCCGGCGTCCGGGTCAACTGCGTCTGCCCCGGGCCCACCGAGACGGCCCTGCTCGGCCAGGTGGCCACCTACAGCCAGAAGCTCTACGACTCGCTGGCCCGGGCCATTCCCCTCCGGCGCCTGGGCCAGCCCGACGACGTGGCCCCGATGGTTGCGTTCCTGGCGTCCGAGGCGGCCGGGTTCGTCACCGGCCAGACGGTCTCGGTCAGCGGGGGTCTGACCATGGCATGACGACCGGCCCGGTAGCATCGGCCCGGTAAAGCAGCTACAGAGCAGGGTCCACGGAGCAGGGGGAGATCTTGGCCGCAGCACCGGGGAGGGGTGGGGGCGCCGCCATCGTCGCCTACGGGACGTACCTGCCGGCGTGGAAGCTGGAGCGCGCCGCCATCACGGCCGCGCTCGGCCAGGGCGGCGGCCGGGGCAGCCGGGCGGTGGCATCGTTCGACGAGGACTCGACGTCGATGGGCGTGGAAGCGGCCCGGACCCTGTTGGCCAACGCTCCGGGGGACTTCGCCCCTGAGACGGTGCTGTTCTCCACCACTGCGCCTGCCTACGCCGACAAGACCAACGCCGCCACCGTCCATGCCGCCCTGGGCCTGCCCGGATCGGTGGCCGCCTACGACGCTGTTGGCTCGGTCCGCTCCGGCGTCGGCGCCCTGCGCCTGGCCGGGCGCAGCTCCGGGCCGACCCTGGTCGTGGCCAGCGACGTTCGCACCGGCCTACCCGGGGGAGGCGACGAGGCCGGCGGCGGTGACGGGGCCGTGGCGTTCGCGCTCTCCGATTCGGGCGACGCCCTCGTCGAGGTGCTGGCCGAAGCCAGCTCGACGGGGGAGTTCCTCGATCGTTGGCGGACACCGGGGGAGATCAACAGCCGGCTGTGGGAGGAGCGCTTCGGCGAGGCCGTCTACGTGCCGCTGGCCCAGGCCGCGATCACCGAGGCCCTCAAAGCGGCCGAGCTCACCGCGGAGGGGGTCGACCACCTGATCGTCACCGGCACCCATGGCCGTGCCGTCAAGGCTGTCCGGGGCTGGGTGGGGGCCCGCAAGGATGCCATCGCCGCCGACCTGACGACGACCATCGGTCACGCCGGTGCCGCTCATGCGGGCCTGGCGCTCGCCGACGTCCTCGACCGAGCCGGCCCCGGGGAGGTCATTGTCCAAGTAACCCTTGCCGACGGGGCCGACGTCGCCGTGCTGCGGACCACCGCCGCCATCGACGCCTATCGGGCCCGGGCCTCGACGACCCTGGCCGCCCAGAACGCGGCGGCCACCCGAGCGGTGCCGTACGCCTCGTTCCTGACTTGGCGGGGGCTCCTGCACCGCGAACCGCCCCGCCGGCCCGACCCAGACGCCCCGGCCGGACCGCCCTCGCTGCGCAACCAGGCCTGGAAGTTCGCCTTCATGGCCTCGCGCTGCGAGGCCTGCGGCACCCGGCACCTGCCCCCGCAGCGGGTCTGCCTCACCTGCCACGCCGCAGACCAGATGGCGCCCGAGAGCCTCGCCGGCGTCGAGGCCACCATCGCCACCTACACCGTCGACCGGTTGGCGTTCTCCCTGGCCCCACCGGTGGTCGCGGCCGTGTTGGACTTCGACGGGGGCGGCCGCTTCCAGTCGGAACTGGCCGACGTCGACCCCTCCGAGGTGGCCATCGGTGGCCGGGTGCAGATGACGTTCCGGCGGATGTACACCGCGGCCAACGGTGTCCACGATTACTTCTGGAAAGCACGACTCGTCCCGACAGACACAGCCCTCGTCCCGACAGACACAGCCCCACAGAAAGGCGCATGACCATGGCCTCCAACGGCATCCGCGACCAGATCTGCATCATCGGCATGGGCTGCACCCCATTCGGGGAGCACTGGGACAAGAGCGTCGACGACATGCTCATCGACGCGTCCACCGAAGCTCTGGTATCCGCGGGGATGAAGATCGACGACGTCGACGCCTTCTGGCTCGGCACCATGGCGTCGGGCATCAGCGGGCTCACCCTGTCCGGGCCGCTCAAGCTCGACTACAAGCCGGTCACCCGGCTCGAGAACATGTGCGCCACCGGATCGGAGGCGTTCCGCAACGCCTGCTACGCGGTGGCGTCAGGTGCCTACGACACGGCCATGGCCATCGGTGTGGAGAAGCTCAAGGACTCCGGTTACTCCGGGCTCGCCGTCGACAGCCCGGCCAACGACGGCACCCTGCCGGGCACCACCGCCCCGGCCAGCTTCTCGCTGCTGGCCCCCGCCTACGCCCACAAGTACGGCGTCGACGAGGCAGAGATGAAAGACGTCCTGACCCGCATCGCGTGGAAGAACCACAAGAACGGGGCGCTCAACCCTCGGGCCCAGTTCCGCAAGGAGGTCGGCAAGGACACCATCGCCAACGCCCCCCTGATCGCCGGGAACCTGGGCATCTTCGACTGCTCCGGGGTCTCCGACGGATCCGCAGCCGCCATCATCTGCCGGGCTTCCGACGCCCACCGCTACACCGACAACCCGCTCTACGTGAAGGCGCTGGCCTTCACCGCCGGACCCGGCACGGGGCCCATCGACCCGTCCTACGACTACACCACCTTCCATGAGGTGACCCACTGCGCGGCCGACGCCTACTGCCAGGCCGGCATCGACGACCCCCGGGCCGCCCTGGCCATGGCCGAGGTCCACGACTGCTTCACGCCCACCGAATTGGTCCTGATGGAGGATCTCGGTTTCGCGGAGCGGGGCATGGGCTGGAAGGAGGTCTTGGCCGGCACCTTCGACCTCGACGGCGATCTGGCCGTCAACCCCGACGGCGGCCTCAAGAGCTTCGGGCACCCCATCGGGGCCAGCGGGCTGCGGATGCTCTTCGAGTGCTGGCTGCAGCTGCGGGGCGAGGCCGGCGAACGGCAGATCGCCAACGGCAAGAAGCTGGGTCTCACCCACAACCTCGGGGGCGGGCCGGGACGGGCCGTCAGCTTCGTCAGCGTCGTCGGGAGTGAGCCTTCGGCCTGAAGGGCCTCTGCGGACGCCTGGGAGACGCCTGGCGCTAGCCTGTGCGGAGCAGCTCGGGCCACTCGGCCGGGTGCGAGGAGGCAGACCTTCGATGGCCATCCTAGGGCGTGAGTTCATTGCGGTCCCCGACGATCGCAAACGGCAGATCGTGTACAAGTGGCCCGATCACAACATCCGCAAGATGACCAAAGCGATCGTCGACGCCGACGAGATGGCCCTGTTCGTCAACACCGGTCAGGTGGTCGCCACCATGGGACCCGGCCGTCACCAGATCGACGCCCAGGAGATCCCCGGTCTCGGCGCCATCATCGATTGGGCGACCGGCGGCAATGCCTACCGGGCCGAGCTGTTCTTCGTCGGTACACGCGAATACCCGGGTTTCACCTTCGGTGGGCGCATCGACGACGTCCAGGATCCGCAGACAGGGATGATCGTCACCCTGCGCGTCTTCGGTGACTACTCCTTGAAGGTCCAGGATCCCTCGGCCCTGATCACCAACCTGGTCGGGACGGTCGACGTGACCGACAACAACCAGATCTCCGGTTGGGTCAGCGACCAGCTCCTCAAGGTGATGCGCACCCACGTGACCACCCAGATCGTTCGCAACAGCTGGCCCATCCTCGGCCTGTCCGCCTACACCCCCGACATCGAGAAGGAGGTGATCCTGGCCGGAAACGAGCAGCTGGCCACCTACGGCGTGTCGCTCATCCGCATGGGCAACTTCGATGTCAACCTGTCGGACACCGACGAGGCCACCTTGAAGAACCTGGCCAAGGACACCGCCTACTCCCGCCTGGCCGGCAGCTTCAACCAGTACGCCGCCGGGGAGATGGCCCTTGGAGCCGGTGAGGGCATGTCCAAGGGTGGCGGGGCCACCGGTGGGGCGTTCCTGGCCGCCGGGCTGGGCATGGGGGGCCAGGCCGCCGCTCCCGCTCAACCCGGGCCCCCGCCCCCGCCGGCTCCCGGCTTCGCGGGCGGCGGCGCCGGGTACGCCGGGCCCGGTGGTCAGGGTGGCGGCAGCGGTCAGGGTGGCGCCACCGCCGCCACCGGAACCGTGGAGTGCTCGAGCTGCCACACCACCAATCCGGCGAGCAACAAGTTCTGCTCGTCGTGCGGAACCGCCCTGGCTCCGCCGACCGGCACCTGCGCCCACTGCCAGACGGCCAACCCGGCGGGAGCGAAGTTCTGCGTCAACTGCGGTCAGGGCCTGGCCCCGGCTCCGGTGCTGTGCCCGTCGTGTGGAACCGAGCAACCGGCCGGGGCCCGCTTCTGTGCGTCCTGCGGCACGGCGATCGCCCCCGCCGCCGCGCCTGAAGCCTCATGATCGCACTCCCGGCAACGATCAACGCCCTGCCGGCCCGAGCGGGCGGCGGGCACAGCTTCAGTGGCGGTGGAGGAGGGGGCAGCCACAGCTTCGGCGGTGGCGGCGGGGGATCCCACTTCGTCTTCTTCGGCGGCGGCGGTGGTGGTGGCGGCGGGATCGGCGGGATCGTGATCCTGATCATCATCGTGGCCATCGCGGCCGCCTTCGTGCTCGCCCGGCGCTCCCGGCGGGGACGCAGCGGGATCGGCGGTGCCGCCGCGACCGGCCGTCCTGGCGGCGAACCGGGGGAGCGACCAGGAGGGGGCTCACCGGCCTCCAGTGACAACGGATGGACGGCCGGCGGCGGGGAAGCCGGCGCCGAGGCGGCGACCGGTGCGGCTGCGACGGCGGGCAACGTGGGAACGGCCGCCAGCCCGCCCTCGGCCCCGGCGGGCGCCGGAACGTGGTCCCATGACGACCGTCCCGCCATCGAATCGGTCCGCGGCGACCTGTTCCCGGGCAGCGCCATGCAGGAGACCGGCATGGGCGGAGGGACGGTCCAGACCGTCTCCAACGGCCTCGAGGCCATCGTCGTCCACGATCCCAGCTTCGACCGCGAGGCCTTCCTGGACGCAGCCCAGCGAGCATTCTTCGTGGTCCAAGAGGCCTGGACGGACCGTAAGCCGGAGATGAGCCGCCAGGTGATGGCCGACGGCCTCTGGCAGCAGCACCGCGTCCAGATCAAGGGCTATCAGGACGAGCACAAGCGCAACATCCTGGGTGATCTGGCCGTGGGCAACATGGATCTCGTCACGGCCCACAGTGACGCCAGCTACGACACCATCACCGTACGGATCCGGGCCGCGTGCAGCGACTACGACGTCGCCGACGACTCCGGCAAGACGATCCGGGGCAACAAGCGGGTCGGGGAGTGGGCCGAGGACTGGACCTTCCAGCGGTCTTCGAAGGCCACCACCAACGCCACCGGTGGCACCCTGTCGCAGAAGTGCCCCAACTGCGGCGCCCCCCTCAATGTCGACCTGGCCGGTGTCTGCCCGTACTGCAAAGCACCGGTCATGTCCGGTGAGTACGACTGGGTGTTGGCTCGGATCTCCCAGGTGCCCGCCTACTCCTGAGACCTCTCCGGACCCTCCGCTGACCCTTCCCGGTGCTCCGTCAGGAGGGTCCTCAGGGGGCGGTCGGAGCGAGCGTCGGGGCGCGGGGGGCGTTGGTGGTGGCGGGGCCGACCGAGGGGAGCACGGCCGGCAAGGCCGGTCCTGCAGGGGCGGCCGGCACCACCGGCAACGGAGGAGCCGAGCCGGGGGGCGCCAGTCCCGCTGCGACCAACTGCTCGGGGATGGCGAAGTCGAGCATGCTCTTGTAGACGGTCAGGATGGAGATCCCGTAGTTGGGATCGGTCGCCCATTTCCCGGCCAGGGCGGTCCAGGTCTGACAGCAGCCACCGACCCCGACGGACCCCACGAGGGGTGTCGGCACCTGAATGGTCGAGGCGTAGGCCTCGAGGAGCTCCTCCTGGGCCGTGACCCCGGTGATGGCGTCAGGGAACGCCCACCCGTGCGAGCAGCTGTCGCAGGCCCCGATGCCCGCGAAGTTGTTGTCGGTGGCCACCAGCTGGCCTCCAGCCGGGAAGGAGAAATAGCCCGTCTCGATGATGGACTGGGCGAACGCCAGGTCGCCGCGAACCCCGGTCGCTTTGCCGGCGGCCAGGTAGTCGGCGGCCAGTTGGGTGATCGGCACCGTCGGGTTGGCCTGGTGCTTGGTGGACGCGAACCAGCCGGCTATCTCCGCCGCGGTGATAGCAGGCAGACCGAGGATCTGCGGCGACGACCCTTCGTTCCCGTTCAGGGAGCTGGCCGCCGCGGGAGCCGAGCCCGGCGGCGGTTTCGTCGTGGAAGGGCTTACCGGCGTGCCCGTCTTGGTGCTGGCCGCCAGGCCGGTCACCGTCGCTGTCCGCAGGGTCTGGGCCAGCGACGCCTTCTCCGCCGCCAGCTTGGCGTTGGCCGCGTCGAGGCCCGACTGGGCGGCGGCCACGTTGCCCGCCGCATGGGCCAGGACGCTCTGAGCGGAGGTCACCGCCTTCTTGGCGTCGGTCAGGTTGCGCTTCTGCTGGTCGGTGATGAGGTTGATCATCTCCTCGGCGTCGGTCCGCAGCGAACCGAGCAGGCCGAACGCGCCCGGCGTCTGGCCGGGGTCGGTGCTGGGCGTGGCCGCCGGGGTGGCGTAGGCGGCGCCGGTGTAGGCCGCTACCGCGATCGACGACAGCTTTCCGGTGGCCCCGTGCACGGCGGTGGTGGCGGCGGCGACACCCCCCCGGGCGTCGGCCTGGGTCTGGCGCATGGCGACCAGGCTGGCGGTGGCGACATTGGCGCTGCGTAGGGCGTCGGCCGCCGCGGCCCGGACCTGGGCCACCTGGCCGATGGCCTGGAGTTGGTCGAGGTCAGCCTGGACGGCCCCGATGCTGGCGCTGGGATCGGGAGGGGCCGGCGCCTGGGCCCCGGGCGCCGTCGGGGCCGGGGCCCGGGCCGTGGTGGACGGACCTCCGGTGGGCACGGCCGGCACCCCGGGCGCGGCCCGCGGGGGTGGCGTACGGGGTCGAGTGGGGGGTGGAGCCGTTGTCGAAGGCGCCGTCGGTGGTGTGGTCGTGGGCTGGGTGGTCGGCGTCGTCGTGGTAGAGGAACCGGCGGCCAGGGGAGTGGCGCCGGCCAGGGGAGTGGCGCCGGCCAGGGCTGGCCAGGCGGCGATGGCGACGACGGCGACGACAGCCCGGACGCCCCGGGCCCCCTGCCGCCCGGTCGGGGACGTGGCGGTGGGCTCAGGGGCCGAGGGGCGGTGCTGCGGTGAAGGAGAGCGGATGGCGGTCAACCTGTAGTTGTTCGACGGCGGTGACCCGGAGCCCTCCGCCGAGACGTGCCCAAAGAAGTCGAAAGGAACGTACCAGGTGATACCTCTCGGCGCCCCTCAGGGCCCGGCTCGCCCTCCCGCCCCGGCCCGGGCCCGCCCGCTCAGGGCCCGAGCATCAATCGTGCAGGCCGCACTCCGTCTTGTCATGACCGGCCCAGCGGCCGCTGCGATGACCCCCGCCGTCGGTCACCGGTCGAGTGCAGGGTTGGCAGCCGATCGAGAGGTACCCCCGGCTGAGCAGCGGATTGACCGGAACGTGGTGATCGGCGATGTAGCCGGCGACGTCGCGGTCCGACCAGGTGGCGATGGGATTGACCTTGATCAGGCCGCGCAGGTCACGGGCCACGATGGGGGCGTTGGCCCGGGTCGGTGCCTCCGCCCGTCGCAATCCGCTCATCCAGGCCAGCTTGCCGTGGAGGGCCCGGTCGAGCTGATCGACCTTCGCCGCCGAGCAACAGCCGGCCGGGTCCCTCCGCCACAGCTCCACCGGCTGGGGGGGAACGGTCATGATCCGCAGGTTGAGCCCGTAGCGCTGGCGCACCGCCTGGGCCGTCTCCAGGGTCTCGGGGAAGTGGTAGCCGGTGTCGATGAACACCACCTCGATCGACGGCTCCACGGAGGTAGCCAGATCGATGAGCACCGCGTCGGTCATGGACGCGCTCAGGCAGAGGAACGGATGGAACTGGTCGACGGCCCACTCGATGGCGGCGGCGGCGGGCAGGCTCTCGAAGCGACGGGAGAGCTCTGCCAGCTCGGCGTCGTCAAACTCAGGGCCCCGCACCATCGAGTTCGACGGCCCCCGAGAGGCGAGGATGCTCATGGCTGGCTCACCTTTGTCTCGTTGCGTGCTGGGTGGGGTCGGGTCGGTTTGGGGATGCTGTGGTCAGCCGGCTGCGCATTCGCCCTGCCCGACCTCGGCGACATACGGGCCGGTCTCGTCGAAGTCGGTGTAGAACTCGGGCGCCTCATCGGGATCAGGCCAAAAATCGAGATCCTTCAGCTCCGCACCCAGCCCCTTGGCCCCACCGTTGCGGGCCACCCAGGTCGCGAACGGCTCCCCGGCCTGGCGCTCGTCGGCGTAGCGGCCGATGAGGCGGACGGTGGCCGCGGCCGCCGCCTTGGCGGGCAGGCGGACGGCTCGCTGAGCGAACTCGACCTGGGTGTCGCCGACGTGGCCGCCGAGGAGCATCTGATACCCGGGAGCGGGTCGGCCGTGAGCCCGGCGCTCCGCGCCGTGGAACCCGATGTCGGCGGCATGGTGCTGGCCGCAGCTGTTGGTGCAGCCGGAGATGTTGATCCGAACCCCGCCGATGTCGGCCAGGCCGGCCTTTTCCAAAGCGGCGGAGATGTCGTCGGCCAGGCCCCGGCTCTGGGTCACGGCCAGGTTGCAGGTGTCAGCGCCGGGGCAGGAGACGACGTCGCGGGCCAGCTCGGCTCCTGGCTCAGCCATCCCGATCGCTTCGAGGCGGTGGTACAGCTCAGGAAGCTGGTCGGCGGAGAGCCCTCGAAACGCCAGGTTCTGCCGGTTGGTCACCCGGATCTCGAGGCCGAGCTCCTCGACGATGGACGCCACCGCCCGGAACTGGTCGCCGGTGATGTCCCCCAGCTTGGCGTAGGCCAGCGCGGAAACCGTTCCCTTGGCCACGCCGACGACCACATTGGCCGTCTCCCAGCGCTTGTAGGGGTCGCCGCCGGGGCCCAGCTTGAGGGTGACGGGGGTACCCATGGGGGTGGGCTGCACTCCCGGGGCGGCACCGGCCGGAGAGTCGCCGAGCTCGGTGACGATGGCGGGGACGCCGCCGGGCCAGGTGGAGGAGGCCAACAGGAGGTTGCGTTCCTTGAGCACGCGGCGGCGGAGCTCGTCGATGCCGATCTGGTCCACGACCCACTTCAGCCGGGCCCGGAGCTTGTTGTCACGGTTCCCGAGGTGATCGAACGTTCGGAGAATGGCCTCGATCGTTGGCAGCAGCCGCTCCCGGGGCGTGAACTCCTCGAGGGCCTGTGCCGGGTGGGGGTTGGCTCCCAACCCGCCGGCCATGAAGACCCGGAAGCCGGCCTCGATGGATCCGTCCTCACCGGTGTGGTTCACCGCCACCACGCCAACGTCGTTGAACATGGCCTGACCGCAGTCGGTCGTGCACCCCGAGAAATTGATCTTGAACTTCCGGGGGAGGCGCTGGGCGTAGGGATGGTGCAAGAAGTGCCGGAAGGTGGCCTCGGCCCAAGGGCTGATGTCGAGCACCTCGTGGGGGCAGGCGCCGGCCAGGTGGCAGCCCATGACGTTGCGCACCGTGTCACCGCAGCCCTCCCGGGTGGTGAGGCCCACGGCGGCGAGGTCCCGAAGCAGGTCGGGGAGGCGTTCGAGCTGGACGAAGTGCATCTGGACGTTGAGGCGGGTGGTCAGGTGAGCCCACCCCCGGCTGTAGCGCTCGCAGACGTCGCCGAAGGTCCGGAGTTGCTCGGGCGTGATGGAGCCGTAGGGCAGCTTCACCCGGACCATCTGGTTGTGGCCGCCCTGGCGCTGGCCATACACGCCGTTGTTGAGGCGGAACACCCGGAAGGCGTCCTCGTCGACTCGGCCCGCCAGATGCTCGCCGAGCAGCCACTCGAACTTGTCGATGTCGGCGTGGACGTCGGCGGCGATCCTGCGGTCGTGTTTCACGGCTGTGCTCACGCAGGTCAGTCAATCAAAAGATGACCCAGTCGCTCAACATTTCAGGGAAGAAAGTTGATCTTCTCGGTCACCATTGGCCCCTGGAGGCCCCGGTGGCGCCCACGAGCCCCTCTCCGGTGGCCCGGTTGGCGCGGGCGGGGTGGCCCGGGTGCCGCCGGCGGGGGGGCTACTGGCGCAACAGCTCTGCGACCTGGAAGGCCAGGTCCAGCGACTGGCGCCCGTTGAGCCGCGGGTCGCAGGTCGTCGTGTAGCGCAACGAAAGCTGGTCGGCGAGGATCTCCTCGGCGCCGCCCAGGCACTCGGTGACGTCGTCGCCGGTGAGCTCGACGTGGACGCCCCCCGGCCAGACGTCTGCGGCCCGGCACACCTCGAAGAACGCCTTGATCTCGGTCAGGACAGCGTCGAAGTGGCGGGTCTTGCGGCCGCCGGGTCCGACAACGGTGTTGCCGTGCATCGGATCGCACTGCCAGATGACGGGATGCCCGGAGGAGCGAACGGCGCTCAAGAGGGCGGGGAGGACCGTGGTGACCGTCTCCGAGCCCATGCGGGCCACGAGGGTCAGGCGCCCGGGCTCCCGGCCCGGGTCGAGGGTGTCGCAGAGGGCAACGACCTCGTCGGCGGTGGCCCTCGGGCCGATCTTGGCTCCGATGGGGTTGGCGATCCCCGAGAGGAAGTCGAGGTGGGCGCTCCCGACCTGACGGGTGCGCTCGCCCACCCACAGCAGGTGGGCGGAGGTGTCGTACCACAGGCCGCTCAGGGAGTCCTGGCGGGTCATGGCTTCTTCCCACCCCAGGATCAGCGCTTCGTGGCTCGTCCAGAAGTCCACCTGGTGGAGGGTCTGCTCGCTGATCAGGTCGATCCCGCAGGCCCTCATGAACCGCAGGGCCCGTTCGATCTCCCCGGCGATCGCCTCGTAGCGCTTGCCCTGGAGGCTGGAGGCGACGAACTCCTGGTTCCAGGTGTGGATCTGCGAGAGGTCGGCGTAACCCCCCTTGGTGAAGGCCCGCAGCAGGTTCAGGGTGGACGCGGCCTGGTGATAGGCCGCCAGCAATCGGTCGGGGTCGGGGGTCCTGGCCTCGACGGTGGGGGCGTCATCGTTGACCAGGTGTCCCCGGAAGCTGGGCAGGGTCACCCCGTCGACGACCTCGGTGGGTGTGGACCGGGGCTTGGCGAACTGCCCGGCGATGCGGCCCAGCTTGACGACCGGCACGCCGGCGCCGTAGGTGAGCACGACCGCCATCTGGAGGATGACCTTGAGCTTGTCCCGAATGGTGTCGGCCGTGAAGTCGTGGAACGATTCGGCGCAGTCACCCGCCTGGAGGAGGAAGGCCTCTCCGGCCGCCACCTCGGCGAGGGCCTTGCGCAGGCTGCGAGCCTCCCCGGCGAAGACCAACGGGGGGAGGCTGGAAAGGGTTTTCAGGGTCTGGTCGAGGGCGAAGGGGTCGGGCCAGTCCGGTTGCTGCTGGGCCGGCAACTCGCGCCACCGGCCAGGGGTCCAGGCGCTGGTCACCCGATGAGGCTATCAACACCCCTAGGCCAACTCCCCGGGGCCCAAGAAGGGCGTCGGATAACGTCGGGCCACTATGGGCGAGCGCATCGGGGTCTTCGGGGGCACGTTCGACCCCATCCACGTCGGACACCTGGTGGCGGCGGTCAATGCCCGCAGCGCCCTGAGCCTCGACCGGGTCGTCCTCATGGTGGCCAACGTCCCCTGGCAGAAGGCCGGGTCGAGGGCCGTCACCGGGGCCGAGGAGCGCTTCGCCCTGGTGCAGGCGGCCGTGGGTGACGTGCCCGGTCTGGAGGCAGGTCGGCTGGAGATCGACCGCGGCGGGGAGTCCTACACGGCCGACACCCTGGTGGAGCTGAACGAGGTCATGCCCGGCGCCGAGCTGTTCCTGATCGTCGGGTGGGACGTCGCCGCCGAGCTGGCTACGTGGGGCCGCATGGACGACCTCCAGCGCCTGGCCACCCTGGTCATCGTCAACCGGCCCGGGGCCGGCCGCCCCTCGGGTCTCGACGATGACGGGTGGCGGGTGGCGGAGGTGACCGTCCCCAACCTGGAGATCTCGAGCACCGACCTGAGGGCCAGGGCCCGGGACGGGCGGCCCCTCGACTACCTGGTGCCCGAGGCGGCCGTCCACTTCCTGCGCTCTCGCGGCCTGTACGCTGGCGACGGATGATCACCGCTCGTCCGGCGACCCGCGCGAGGACTGCTCCCCGCTCGGGCCGCCCACAACAACCGAGCCCACAACAACCGAGCCGCTCACGAGAAGAACGAGGCGGAGGGCACAACGCCGGGCGGTCCGTCCACGCCCCGGCCCCGGCGGTCGGCGACCGCCGTCACCGGCGACTCGAGCGTCGGCGCATCGTCCGCGAGGAGATCCTCGTGGTGAGCGTGCTGGCGATGGCGCTGATCATCACCGTCGTCGTCCTCGCCCTTCAGTGGTTGGACAGCACCCCATCCGCAGCGTCGTCCATGCCCTGGATGGCCCTACCCATCGCCAGCGGAGGTCTCGTATGAACCCTCAGGTCGGGAACAACAGATGATCGGTCGAGCCTCGCTCGACGAAGTCAGGAGCTGGGTAGCCGCTGCCGCCCGGGCCGCAGAAGCGAAGGGGGGCGAGGACACCCTGGTCCTCGACGTCGGGTCCCTGCTGTCGGTAACGGATGCGTTCATGATCACCGGTGGGTCCAACACCCGCCAGGTGCGCACCATCGTCGAGGAGATCGAGGAGCAGGTCAAAGAGGTCGGCGGGCCTGGACCTCTGCGGATCGAAGGCCTGGACGATGCCACCTGGGTCCTCATGGACTACGGGGACTTCATCGTCCACGTGTTCGGCGCCGAGACCCGTGCATTCTACGATCTGGAGGGCCTGTGGGCCGATGCTGGTCGCTGGGAGTGGCACGCGGCCGCACCCGCCGGCGTCGACTGACCTTCGCCCCTGGCGCATCGAACAGGTGTTCGATACGGTGGGTCCATGGGTTGGGAGAACCCGCCACGACCGTGGCGGGAGATGGATGCCAAGTTGTCCGATCGGGCCCGGCCATTCCCCGTCGATGGTGATGGGGGCGACAGTCCGGCCTGGTCCTACAAGCGTCCCACCTATGAGCCGCCGACCGATCTCCGGGTCGTCCCCCCGAGTACCCGAAGGACCCCGGCGAAGACCAGCTACGCCGAGCTGCACTGCCACTCCAACTTCAGCTTTCTCGACGGTTCCTCCCACCCCGAGGAACTGGTGGAGGAGGCGGTCCGCCTCGGCCTCGATGCCCTGGCCCTGACCGACCACGACGGCATGTACGGCGTGGTCCGCTTCTCCCAGGCGGCCGCCGCGCTCGGTCTGCCGACGGTCTTCGGCGCCGAGCTGTCCCTCGACCTCGACCGCCCCCAAAACGGGGTGGCCGACCCCACCGGCACCCATGTCCTGGTGCTGGCCCGGGACCCGGTCGGCTACACCCGGTTGTGCCGGGCCCTGTCGGTCGCCCACCTGAACGGCGGGCAGAAGGGGCGTCCGGTCATCGACCTGCCCACCCTGGCGGCACTGGGTGCCGGTGCCGTGCCCGACCCCGGCGGCTCCATCGTCGATCGAGGTCCCGCCCCTCCCACCCACAGTGACCATTGGGTGATCCTCACCGGTTGCCGCAAAGGGCCGGTGCCCCGGGCCTTGATGGACGCCGGCCCGGCCCGGGCCGGCGCCGAGCTGGCCCGCCTGCAGCAGCTGTTCGGTCGGGACAACGTGGTGGTGGAGTTGTGGGACCACGGGGACCCGTTGGATTCGGCTCGCAACGACGCCCTCGTCACCCTGGCCGACCGCAAGGGGGCCGAGGTGGTGGCCACCAACAATGTCCACTATCACCTGCCCACCCGCCGTCGCCTGGCGGGAGCTCTGGCTGCGGTCCGGGCCCGGCGCAGCCTGGACGACATGAACGGGTGGTTGCCGGCAGCCGGCTCCGCTCACCTGCGCAGCGGGATGGAGCAGGCCCGGCGTTTCGGCCGCTACCCGGGAGTGGTGGAGCGAGCGGGTGCGCTGGGCCGGGCGTGCGCCTTCGACCTGGCCCTGGTCGCCCCCCGCCTGCCACCGTGGCCCACGCCGGCCGGCCACACCGAGGCCTCGTGGTTGCGGGAGCTCACCGAGGAGGGCGGTCGGCGCCGGTACGGGCCCCGGCACGCCCCGTCCCACCCCCGGGCGTGGGCCCAGATCGACTACGAGCTGAACCTCATCGATCAGCTGGGGTTCCCGGGGTACTTCCTGATCGTCTGGGACATCGTCGAGTTCTGCCGGACCCATGACATCTACTGCCAGGGCCGAGGCTCGGCAGCCAACTCGGCGGTCTGTTACGCCCTGGGGATCACCAACGCCGACGCCGTGGGCCTGGGCCTGCTCTTCGAGCGGTTCCTCTCGACGGAGCGGGACGGGCCTCCCGACATCGACGTGGACATCGAGAGCGGGAGGCGGGAGGAGGCGATCCAGTACATGTACCGCCGCTACGGGAGGGACTGCGCGGCCCAGGTGGCCAACGTCATCACCTATCGGCCCCGCTCCGCGGTGCGGGACATGGGCAAGGCGCTCGGTGCCGCCCCCGGACAGCTCGACGCCTGGGCCAAGCAGATCGACGGGTGGGGGCCCCTGTCGGCCACCGCGGCGGCGAACGACCATGACATTCCTGCGGCGGTGATGGACCTGGCCGAGGCCGTGCAGCACTTCCCCCGGCACCTGGGGATCCACTCGGGGGGGATGGTGATCTGTGACCGGCCGGTGTCCGAGGTGTGCCCGGTGGAATGGGCCCGGATGGCCGACCGCAGCGTGCTGCAGTGGGACAAGGACGACTGCGCCGCGGCCGGTCTGGTCAAGTTCGACATGCTCGGCCTGGGCATGCTCACCGTGCTGCACGCCACCATCGACCACATCGCCGCCGGTCACGGGGTGAACGTCGAGCTGGCCTCCCTCGTCCAGGAGGACGAGGTCTACGACATGCTGTGTCAGGCCGACTCGGTGGGGGTGTTCCAGGTGGAGAGCCGGGCTCAGATGGCCACCCTGCCCCGGCTCAAGCCGCGATGCTTCTACGACCTGGTGGTGGAGGTGGCCCTGATCCGTCCCGGTCCCATCCAGGGCGGATCGGTGCACCCCTACATCCGGCGGCGCAACGGCACCGAACCGGTGACCTACCTGCACCCGCTGCTGGAGCGGAGCCTGGCCAAGACCCTCGGCGTCCCGTTGTTCCAGGAGCAACTGATGCAGATGGCCATCGACGTCGCCGGGTTCAGCGCGTCCGATGCCGACCAGCTCCGCCAGGCCATGGGCTCGAAGCGCAGTGTGGAGCGCATGGAGCGCCTGAAGGGGAGGCTGTTCGGCGGGATGGCCGAGCGTGGCATCACCGGGGGCGTGGCCGATCAGATCTACGAGAAGCTGGTGGCGTTCGCCAACTTCGGGTTCCCCGAGAGCCACTCGGTGAGCTTCGCCTACCTGGTGTACGCCTCGGCGTGGATGAAGTTGCACTACCCGGCGGCGTTCTGCGCCGGCCTGCTCGACGGTCAGCCCATGGGGTTCTGGTCGCCTCAGACCATCGTGGCCGACGCCCGCCGCCACGGGGTGGACGTCCGGGGTCCCGATGTCAATCGCAGTTGGGCAATGTCGTCGCTGGAGGCCGGTGAGGGGCGGAGCCCGGCGGTGCGACTCGGTTTGTCGTCGGTCCGGCATCTGGGGTCGGAGCCGGCGGAGCGCATCGCTGCCGGCCGGCCCTACACCGACGTGGAGGACGTGGTGCGCCGCAACGGGATCACCGTGGCTCAGGCCGAGGCCCTGGCCACCGCCGGCGCCTTCGGCGGGTTCGGGCTGTCCCGGCGCCAGGCCCTGTGGTCGGCGGGGGCGCTGGCCGGCGCCGGGGGATCCCTTGAGGCCGGCCCCGGCTCCCGACCGGCCGGCACCGCCCGGCCGGTCAAGCGGGCCCACCTGCCCGGTCTGGTGACCGGAGCGGTCCCGCCCCGCCTGCCGGGCATGGACCCCGTGGAGCGCAACCGGGCCGACCTGTGGGCGCTCGGGCTGTCCCCCGACAGCTACCCGACGGAGTTCATCAGGGACGAGCTGACCAAGGCCGGCATCGTGACCTCGGCCCGGTTGACCGAGGTGGCCGACGGTGCCCGGGTGGCGGTGGCCGGTGTGGTCACCCACCGGCAACGGCCGGCGACCGCGCAGGGGGTGGTGTTCGTCAACCTGGAGGACGAGACGGGCCTGATCAATGTCATCTGCTGGCGCGGCGTCTGGGTGCGGTTTCGGCGGGTGGCCCGGTCCGAGCCCGCGTTGCGCATCGACGGTCGCCTCGAACGGGTGGAGGGGGTGGTCAACATCGTCGCTGAGCGCATCACCGCCCTGCCCCTACGATCGACGGCATTGCGTTCCCGCGACTTCCGGTGATGCTCAGCTCGGGGGTGGCCACTCGATCTGCTGGGCGACCTCTAAGGGCGGTGATCCCGAGCAGCGCCCGGCGGTCTCGGCCCCAGGACGACGGTGCGCATGCCCCGCATGCTACGACGTAGCTGTGACCAGCGTCCCCGACGACCTGCCTCGCTGTTCGTGGGCGGCGGGGTCCTCCCCGGCCATGGTGCTCTACCACGACACGGAGTGGGGGGTGCCCACCCATGACGACCGGGAGCTGTTCGAGCTGCTGGTCCTCGAGGGAGCCCAGGCCGGGTTGAGCTGGCGAACCATCCTGGAGCGGCGCGACGGGTACCGGCGGGCGTTCGCCGGGTTCGAACCCCGACACGTGGCCGCCCTCGGCGACGACGACGTCGAGGTGTTGCTCACCGATCCGGGGATCATTCGCAACCGGGCCAAGGTGCGTTCCGCGATCCGCAACGCGGCCGCCTTCGTGGAGCTGGTGGCCGAGGCCGGCACCTTCGACCGGTACCTGTGGTCGTTCGTCGACGACCGCCCCGTGTTCAACCATTGGACCGAGTCCGGCCAGGTCCCGGCCATCACCGAGCTGGGTGAGGCCCTGAGCAAGGACCTCCGCAAACGGGGTTTCACGTTCGTGGGGCCGACGATCATGTACGCCTACGCCCAGTCGGCGGGTCTGGTCATGGACCACCTGACGACCTGTCACCGCTTCCGCGAGCTCAGCGCCGAGCGGTAGGGAACCGCCTGAAGCTAGAGGGCCGGGGGTGGCAGTCTGGAGCGGTGTCGGACCCTGGGCAGCCCCGAGAGCAGGCGCAAGGGCCGCTGTCGCCCATCGAGATGGCGACGGCCTCAGTGATGGCCGGGGTCACGGTTGCCCTGGTGGTGGCGGGTTGGTTCTTCCCTCACGCCAGCGCCCTGGTCTCACTCGCCGCCGTGCCGCTCGGAGTGGTGGCCAACCGGTTCCGCCTTCGCGCCCTGGCCGCGTGCACGGTTGCGGGCATGGCTGTCGGGTTCCTCGTCGGGGGCACCGGCCCCGCGACGGGCATGGTCGGCTGCGCCCTGGTCGGCGGGTTCGTGGGCGACGCCAAGCGGCGGGGGTGGGGGCTGGGCCGGGTGGTGGCCGGCTCCCTCATCCTGGGGCCGGTCGTGGCCGGCGTCGCCGACGCTCTCCTAAGCCTGTTCGCTTCCATCCGCCGCCTGTCGCTGCAGCAGATCACCAACACCTGGAAGGGCGTGCACCACCTGATCCACGACCTCGGTTCCACCGGGCCGGTCCGGGCCGTCCTGGCGCCCATCGACCGTACCGTGGACGTCTCGGGATTCGGCCATGCCACCTTGGCCTTCGCCGACCGGACGATCAACCTGACGGTACGGGATTGGTGGGCATCGATTCCGATCGTCATCGTGGTGGCGTTCGTCGCCGCCTGCGTCGCGGCCTGGCTCGTCCTCGGGGCGGTCCTCGAGCGCCTGGCGTGGATCCGGACCTTCGACGCCTTCGTCGTCGCCGCCGACGACCGCCCTGTCGCCCCCTTGCCCGTCGCCCTCGACGGGGTGCACTACCGCTATGAGGGACTGGACGCCGACGCCCTCGAAGACATCGGCCTCACCATCGAAGCCGGCCGTTTCGTGGGGGTGGTCGGCCCCAACGGGTCGGGCAAGTCGACCCTGGTTCGCATCCTCGCCGGTCGGTCCCCGACGTCGGGAACGGTGACCCGCCCCGGCGCCCCCGGGCTCGGCCAGCCGGGAGGCACGGCCATGATCCTGCAACGGCCCGAGACCCAGGTCCTGGGCGTCCGGGTGGCCGACGACATCTTGTGGGGCCTCCCCCCCGACGCTGCCATCGACGTGGCCGCCGTGTTGGGGACCGTCGGCTTGGCGGGGATGGAGGAACGCGACACCTCGACCCTTTCCGGGGGCGAGCTCCAGCGCCTGGCCGTGGCGTCCGCCCTGGCCCGCCGTCCCCGGCTCCTCCTCTCCGACGAGTCGACGGCGATGGTCGACGCCGAGGGCCGCCAGCAACTGATCGGCCTGCTGGCCGGGCTGCCTCGCCGCCTCGGTGTCACCGTGGTGCACGTCACCCATCGGCGAGAAGAGGTCGTCGATGCCGATCAGGTCATCACCCTCGAAGGAGGCCGGATGGTGACGGCTGAGTCGCCCCGCCCGTCCGTGGCGCGAGGGCGGTCGCCCGCCGCCGGGCCCGAGGCGGAGGCGGGAGGCCATTCCCCGGATCGGTTGCCGTCGTACGGAGCGCTGCTCGTCGTCGAGGGCGTGAGCCACACCTACGCCTCCCGGAGTCCCTGGGCCCAGACCGCCCTGCGCGACATCGATCTCACCGTCGGAGCCGGCGAGGGGCTGCTGGTGGTGGGCGATAACGGGTCGGGCAAATCCACCCTGGCGTGGATCCTGGCGGGCCTGACCCGGCCCTCCGCCGGGCGGGTCATGGTGGCCGGGCGGCCGGTGGGTGATCAGATCGGCAAGGTGGCGCTGGCCTTCCAGCACTCCCGCCTGCAGCTGCAACGCCCCACGGTCCGCGCCGATGTGCGGGCCGCCGGGGGTGTGATCGCCGACGCCGCCGACGCCGCCCTGCGCTCGGTCGGCCTCGACCCCGTCGTGTTCGCCGACCGGCGGATCGAGGAGCTCAGCGGCGGCGAGATGCGCCGGGTGGCCCTGGCCGGGCTCCTCGCTCGACGGCCCCGCCTGCTCGTCCTCGACGAACCGCTTGCCGGCCTCGACACATCGTCCCGGGCGGAGCTCCTCGACCTTCTTCGCCGGCTGCGTGCCGACGAGCACCTGACCCTGATCGTGATCTCCCATGACCTGGAGGGGATGGGCGACGTCTGCGAGCGCGTGCTCCGCCTCGAGCAGGGGCGCATCACCGCCGACCGCGTGCTGGCCGGAGTCGCCCGATGAGCGCCCAGGCTCCCCCCGGAGGCCGGCGCCGACGTCGCCTGACGACCTCGGTGGTGTTCCTCCGCGAGGTCCCCACCGCCAGCCCCATACACCGGCTGTGGGCGGGTACCAAGCTGCTCGCCGTCGCCGCCTTGAGCCTGACCCTCTCGTTCGCCCCGTCCTGGTCATCGGTGGGTGTGGTGCTGATCTTCGTGGTGGCCGTCGGTGTCGTCGCCCACATCCCCCTCGGGGCACTGCCCCGCTTCCCGCTGGTGTTCTGGGCCTTTCTCCTCTTCGGGGCGGCACTGACCCTGCTGGCCGGCGGGAGGCCCATCGTCCATGTGGCCGGCGTCGCCGTCGGCCTGCGAGGCCTCGACCTTTATGCCCGCTTCACCGCCCTCAGCTTCCTGCTGCTCGGGTCGTCCATGATGATCGGCTGGACGACGCCCGTGGGTGAGGTGGCCCCCGCGTTGGCCCGGCTCGGCTCACCGCTGCGCCGGTTCCGGATCCCGGTGGACGAGTGGTCCATGGCCGTGGCCCTATGTGTGCGCAGCCTCCCTCTGCTCATCGACGAGCTGCGGACCCTGGTGGCCGCCCGCCGCCTCCGTCCTCGCCTAGAAGCGGATGAATCCAGCACCGGATGGCAGGCCATCGACGAAGTGGTGGACCTGGTGACGGCCGGTCTGGCCGTCGCCATGCGCCGGGCCCGGGAGTTGGCCGAGGCCATCACCGCCCGGGGCGGTCTGAGCCTGGCGTCGTCCCGGCACCGGGGGCCGGCCCGGGCCGATCTGGTGGCCCTCCTGGCCACTGCCGCCACGTGCCTGGCGGCCAGCGTGGCCTACGCCACCACCTGAGCGGGCGGCGCGTAAGCGTCATCGGCCCCGCCTGAGGCGGGCCGGGACCCGGGCGCCCGGCCCATCACCTCGGCGACCAACTGGTACGAACGCAGCCGGCGCTCGTGATCGTGGAGGTTGGACGTGATCATCACCTCGTCGGCACCGCTGCGGGCCACCAGGTCCTCCAGGCCGGCCCTGACCTGGCCGGGGTCACCGACGATGTGCGATGCCGTATGGGCTTCCGCCATGGACCGCTCGGATGGTGTGTAGGAGTACTCGGCCGCCTCGTCGGGGCTGGGCAACGGTCCGGGATGGCCGCTTCGGAGGCGCAGCATCGACAGCTTCATCGATCCCTGCAGGTACCGCGCCTCCCGCTCGGTGTCGGCGGCCACCACGGCCGCGCCGACGATCGCGTAGGGCTGATCGAGGACGGGAGAAGGCCGGAATCGCTCCCGGTACAGGGCCATCGCAGCCTCGGTGTTCTGCGGCATGAAATGGTGGGCGAAGGCGAACGGCAGGCCCAGCATGGCGGCCACCTGGGCGCTGTAACCGCTGGAGCCGAGCAGCCACAAGGCGGGCACGAAGCCCTTGCCGGGCACAGCCGTGATCGACCGGTATGGGTGATCGTCGGGGAAGGAACCGTCGAAGAACGCCAGCAGCTGGCCCAGCTGCTCGGGGAAGTCGTCGTCGGAGAGGGCGTGGACGCCCCGGCGGAGAGCGGCGGCGGTGGCCCCGTCCGTTCCCGGAGCCCGTCCCAGGCCCAGGTCGATCCGACCGGGGTGGAGCGCCTCGAGCATGCCGAACTGCTCGGCCACGACCAGGGGCGGGTGGTTTCCGAGCATGACGCCGCCGGAGCCGATCCGCATGGTGGTGGTCACGTCCGCCAGGTGGCCGATCAACACCGCCGGGGCGGAGCTGGCAATGCCCGGCATGTTGTGGTGCTCCGCCACCCAGTAACGGTGATAGCCCCACGGCTCGGCCCGGCGGGCCAGGTCCAACGAGTTGGTCAGGGCGTGGCGCGCCGTCGACCCACTGGCGATCGGTGACAGATCGAGAACCGACAGGGGAAAGACTGAGGCACCAGGCACGGGAGGTACAACCAACAGGGGTGGAGACGTGTTCCCGGCGGCGGTCACCACGGGGCCGCCCGGTAGCCAGGGGGTTCGCCGGTCTCCGGGATCTCCGGCCCGGGCGTTCGCTCCACCGGGTCCCGGGACGGGCCGACGGGGCTGGGGGTCGAGCGCCGCCTCCCGAGGGTGGGCGGGGCGGTCTCGGGGGTGGGCGGGGCCCGACGGAACGGCTCGATCTCCCACCAGGCCCGGAGACTGACGCGCACCGGGGAGGCCGGTCCTTGGAGGACCAGGGCGCTTCGGGGCGGTTGCTGGTGGACAGCGTCGACGGGCAGGCGCCGCTGCCGCTGTGTCGACCACGTCTCGGTCGGGCCGGAGCGCAGGGCCCACCACGGTGTCCGGCTGACCGAGCGGGTCGGCACGTCGATCTCCCCGCCGAGCCGGGACACCAGTTCGAGGGTGGCCAGCTCTCCGATACCGGGAAGGACGACCTTGGTGCCGAACAGCGACACGAATCCATCGGCGGCCGGACCCCACCGTTCCCGGGCCTGGGACAGATCCTGGAGGCAGGCGACGGTGAGAACACCCTGACCTCCACCTTCGCTGACGAGCGACGGTAGGCCCGGAAGGGGAGCGATGTTGGCCGCCTCGTCGAGGACGAGCGTCAGCGGGGTCACGGGCGGCCCGTCACGGCCGGCGCGGTAGGCCCCGGCCCGGGCGGCCTCGATGAACGCCACGGTGATGGGGGCGAGGAGATCCTGTTCACGCGCCGGGGCGCACAGATAGACGGTGTCTGCGGACTGGGCCAGTTCCCGCGGATCGAAGTTGGCTCCGTCGGCGACGGCCAGGGCGGATGTCGAGCGGTAGGCGGCCAACACCCCGGCCGTGGTCGAGAGGATGCCGGACAGCTCCCGGGCGTGGGTGGCGCCGAGCCCGGCCAGCACGTCGGCGGCCATAGCCGCACCCCGCGCCGCGAGAAGCTCGGCGGCGGTGTCGAGGTCGTGGCGCAGGACCCACCCGGCCACGTCGCCCATCGAGTGCCTGCCCAGGGCGGCGGCGTGCAGCAGGGGAGCGGGCACCGCCTCGGCCCGCTCCAACCAGTGGCCGGCGTCGCCGAGGCGAGGGCCGGGACGGGCCGCTCCGACCATGGCTCGAGCGGTGAGGAGAGCCTCGTCCCACTGACCGCAGGCGGCCACCGGGCTCCACCTGATCGGCGTGACACCGGGCGGGGCAGGAGTGGTCCCGGACGGGTCGAACAGCCAGCAGCGTCCGCCGGTCAGGGATCGGGCGGCGGCGGTGGCGGCCATGACCTCCGGTTTGGTCGAGGTGGTGATCACCGGGCCTGCCGCGGCCAGGACGTTCGGGACCACGAGGGTTGTCGTCTTCCCCGACCGGGGGGGACCGAGGACCAGGACGGCCTGTTGGGGTCCGGCGAAGACCAGCCCGTCGGGTCCGGTGCCGACGTAGAGGCGCGATCCGCTCCGGTGCTGGTGGGACCACAGCGCCGCCAGCCCGGGAGCGGGGCGGCCCGGGCCGGTCGGGGACATGGTGGGCTCCGTGTTGGACCTCGTTCCCTCGGCGCTGCCCTGGGACCTTGCCGAGATCCGGGCTTCGGCCGCAGGGCTCTCAGCCGCAGGGCGTCAGCCGCCGGCTGGCCTGAGCCGGCCTCAGCCTCCGGCGACGGCCGCCTCGAACCAGGACCCCAGGGCGCACAGCAGCGCCTCGGATCCGTGCCCGCCCACCAGCTGGAGTGACGCTTTGAGTGACGTTCCGGGGAGTGAGAGGGGCAGTGACAGGGCGGGCAGGCCGGCCGCGGAGATCGGCAGTGTCCACTTCACGCCGATGGCTCGGGCCGCGCCGGGGCCGATCGGGGGAGCGGGGACTCCGATGGTGGGGAGAGCCAGCACGGTGAGATCGTCGGCCCACACGCGGTCCATCTCCCGTCGCCACCGCTCAATCGTGGAACGGGCGTCACGGATCCGTTGATGGCCGGCGCGGGCCGCGTGGGCGAAGCTGGCCGCGATGTCCTCGCCCACCTCGTCGGAGTGGCGGCGCACGAGGGCGCCGTGGGCGGCCAGCGACTCGGCGCCGATCACGGTCAGGCCGGCGACGCAGGCGTCGGCCCAGCCGGACGGATGCACCTCTCGAACGGCGAACCCGCCGGCGGCCACGGCCCGATCGACGGCTGCCTGCACGGCTGCCTCCACGACGGGATCGGCCTCGAGGCCGCTGTGGCCCAGGTCCAGGCGCCCCACCGTGACCGGCCCCGTTGCCTCGATCCTGCCCACCCGCGCCACCGACGCCGCGAATCCCGGTTCGAGCAGGTCCATGGCGGCGACGATCCCGGCCATGTCCCGGGCCAGGGGGCCGACGGTGTCCAGGCTGGGGGCCAGAGGCCACACCCCGTCGAGGGGGATGCGGCCCCACGTCGTCTTCAGCCCGACCACCCCGCAACACGCGGCCGGGATGCGCACCGAGCCGGCGGTGTCGCTGCCGTAGGCGATGTCGGCGTCGCCGACGGCTACCGCCACCGCCGACCCGCTCGACGACCCGCCGGGAACGGCGCCGGGGTCGAGAGGGTTGACCGGCGTGCCCGTCCAGCGGTTGATGCCGGTGATCCCGTCGGCCAACTCGTGGAGATTGGTCTTGCCGACCAGGCGGGCGCGGCCGCCGGCCATGGCCGCCCGCAGGCCGCTCAGGCAGGCGGCATCGGCGGTGGCGGGCCGGGCCCGGGCGGCCACCGCCCGGCAGGCTGCGGTCGTGGGCACTCCGGCCACGTCGATCAGGTCCTTGACCCCCACCGCGGGACCGGACCTGCCCTCGTCGAGGCGGACGATCCAGGTCGGGTCGGAGGGCACGTCAGGTCAGGTGGCGACGGAGTCAGGGAATCGCCGGGGCCGGTCGGGGAGTCGCCGGGGCCGCTCAGGGGGTCGCCGGGGCCGCTCAGGCATGGAAGAGGGCCAGCTCGGCTAGGGCCAGGGGGAGCCCCGGCGATTCGGCGATGGTGTCGTGGAACTCTTTCAGGGTGCCCTTTCCCTCCGCCATCCACCGGGCCCGGATGCGCTCGATCTCGATGGACCCGGTCAGATACGACGCGGCCTGGGTTGGCCAGGCGCAGTACCGATCGACCTCGGCGCGCGCCACCGGCGGGGTGAGGGCGCCCTTGGCCACCATGTGGTCCACCGCCTGATCGATGGTCATCTCCCCCGTGTGCAGGGCGGTGTCCACGACGATGCGGGCGGCCCGGAAGATCCGGGCGTTGAGATGGCCCAGGGCGGCTCTGGGGTCGGCAAAGAACCCCTGCTCGTGCATCATCCGCTCAGCGTAGAGAGCCCAGCCCTCGACGAAGTACGGGGTCCGGATGACCTTGCGGATCTTGCGGTCGCAGCGGTTGGACCAGGTCAGCTGCCAGTGGTGGCCGGGGTAGGCCTCGTGTACCGAGATGGTGGGGACGGCGTGGTAGCTGTTGTCCGCCAGGCGCTGGTCGACCTCGTCGGCCGACGCCCCGTCCGGGGGGAACGGCACGTTGAAGTGGCCCAGGGTTGCGGCGGAGAACGGCGGGGGCGCGTTGTAGGAGGCGACGGCGAGTACCGGGCGCTGGAACAAGGGGGATGGCACCACGTCGCAGTGCTCGCCGTCGGGGAGGGTGACGAGGTCGTTGTCGATGAGGAACTGCCGGGCGTCACCGCAGACCTCCTCATAGGCGACCCGCATGTCCTCGGGAGTGGCGGGGTGGTCCTGGGCCAGGTCTGCCACGACCTCCTGCCAAGCGGTGGCGCCCGGGTGGACCGCGGCAGCCAGATCCCCCATCTCCGCGTTGAGCTCGTCCCAGGCCACCAAGCCTCGGGCGTGCATCTCCGAGGCGCCGTAGCCCAGCAGCTCCCGGTCCTTGAGCAGTCCGCTGTAGTGAACCTCGCCGATGGCCCAGTCACCCCGAGCCCGCTCGGCCAGGCCTTCCAGCACCGCCGCGAAGTCCTCCACCGCAGTGGCGGCGTGGGCGGCGGCGGCGGCCAGATCGGCTTGGAGACGATCGTCGGCCACCTCGGCCGGAAGCAGCTCCCGCAGGTAGCGGACACCGGCCCCTGCGGCCCGCAGGCCCCGCTCGACGAGCAGGCGCGGGGCCAGGTCGGGATCGAGGTTGGCCCGCGCGGAGCCGAGCACGGCGCTGACCTGCCCGAGGCGGGCGACCGCGGCCGCGACCAGTTCGGTTTCGGGGCGGAGACGATGCAGGAAGAGGGTGAACACCCCCCCGAGGCACGGGTCGAGGTAGATCGAGGGGTCCCGCCTCCACGCCTGCCAGTCATGGACGACAGCCCGGCCGGCCAGGCGGGAGAGGACCACGGTCACGTCGATGCGCTGGGCGAACGGCAGGTCGTCCAGCGTGAGGCGATCGAAGCGTCCCGCCCATTGGCTGTCCTCGGCGGACCGGGCCTCGAACGCGGTGGCGCTGAAGTCGCCGAGCCGGTCGTCATAGCCCTCGAGGCCGAGCTCGCTACCGGTCACCGGGTCATGGGCCAGCTCGGCATCGAGCCAGTCGTCGAGGAGCTTGTCGGCGTCAGCCATGTCCGGACCGTAGTTGCTGGTCATAGCGGCCGCGAATGGGCACAATGGGCGGGTGAGGATGGACTTGGAAGCCATGAAGGCCTCAACGGCCCAGCTCGATGTCTCCGGCATCGACTTCGCGACATTCCGGGACGAGCCCCTGTCGGCCGGCGCCGTGCGCTGCCTGCGGTACATGCACGATGTCGAGTACCACACGGTCTGCTACCTCAGGGACCTCCTCGTCACCAAGGTCCATCGCAACCACGAGGTCACGTCGTTCCTCACCTTTTGGAACTACGAGGAGTACTGGCACGGTGAGGCCATCGGCCGCATCCTCGCCGAGCACGGCGAGGGTGCCCATGACGAGCGGGTGGAGATGCTCCGCACCCGGCTGTCGGCCAAGGAGTCGATCAAGCCCCTGGTCCATGGACTGGGGTCGATGGTGGCCGGGCGGGAGTGGTTGGCCGTCCACATGACCTGGGGCGCGGTCAACGAGTGGACGACCCAGGCCGGCTACGGGCGGCTGGCCGCCCGGGAGAAGCATCCGGTGCTGAGCGAGTTGCTCAAACGCATCATGCGCCAGGAGGGTCGGCACATCGACTTCTACGCCAGCCACGCCATCGACGCCCTCAGCGGCAGCGTGCGAGCCCAGAAGTTGGTCCGTTTCACCCTGAAGCGGGTGTGGCGCCCGGTGGGAGCCAGCGTGATGCCCCGCTCCGAGGTCGACCACATGACCCGCTTCCTCTTCGACGGCTCCGACGGTCGGGACGCGGCGTCGCGGGTTGATCGCCAGGTGGACCGCCTGCCTGGCCAGGCCGGGTTGCACCTGCTGGGCCGGACGGTCGACGGCGCCGCCGCCTGAGGCGGTCCATGATCCCGCCCTCTCTGCATCCTCCCCTTTCTCCCGTGTCCGCGGCCTTCCCGTTCCCGCCGTGGATCGGATCCACCTCGGCGGACCCGTCGCCGGTGCTCCCCCGCCCGATGCTCGTCGTCGAACTGCTCGACGAGGGGTTCCGAATCCTGCGCGCCCAGTACCGGACGCTGGGGCCGATCGTGGCCGTCATCGCCACCCCGCTCGCCGTGGTCTCGGCCCTGGCCAGCCGCCAGGCGTTCCCCGGCAAGGGAGCGACCAGCGCCTTCGGAGTCAGCGCTCTGGGAGCCACCGGCGGCCGGGGCAGCTGGGTGCTCGGCCTCTACGCGATTGCATTCCTCTGGCCGGCACTCGTGGCCGGGCCCGTCTGCCGCGTCACCGCCGCAACCTGGTTCGGCCGGGTCGAGACCCGCCGTTCGGCGTGGCGCCAGGGCATGCGCCGAGTGCCGGCGCAGTTGGTCGCCGTCATCGCCGTGGACGTCACGCTGGCACTAGGGGCGGTGTTCTTCCTCTTCCCGGCGATCGCCCTGTGGGCTCTGTTCCGCCTGACCCTGCCGGTCATGGTCGTGGAGGGGATCGGCCCATTCCCGGCCATGGGTCGGTCCGCCAGGCTCGTCGGTCGACGGTTCTGGGCCGTCGTCGGGGTGTCCGTGTTGGCCCTGCTGGTCGGCCAGATCGTCGGCCAGCTCCTCGCCCTGGTGCCTACGGCCGTGGGCGCTGGGTTCGGACTGCACTGGGCCTATCTCCTGCTGGCCGCCGCTTCGATAGCGGTGGAAACCGTGACGTGGTCGTGGCCGCTAATCGTGATCACCCTCCTCTACCTCGACACCCGCAGCCGTAGCGAGGGACTGGATCTGGTGGTGCGGGCCGGCACCGGCTCCTGATGAGCGATCCGCTCTCCGCGTCCTCTGGTCCGGCGTCCTCCGGTCCGGTGTCCTCCGGTCCGGCGTCCTCCGGCCAGGAGCGGGGGGCTCCCGAGGGAGGGGGCGCTCGGCGGGACGGGGACGGTCGGCCTGGTCATGCCGGGGGGGCGGCTTCGCCGGGTGGGCCGAGTGGGCCGAGGGCGCCGGGTGGGCCGAGGGCGCCGGGTGGGGCGGGTCAGGCGGGTCAGCCGGGGGGGGCGAGGGGGCCGGGAGGGCCGGGTGGGCCGGGGGCTGAGACCTCGGCGGTGACGGTGACCGTCGGCCAGGGGGTGGCGGCCGGCGGGGACGGGCTGGCCCGCCTGCCCGACGGCCGGGTTCTCTTCGTCGAGGGAGGGTTGCCAGGCGAGACCGTCGAGGTCATGGTGGTGGACTCCCGGCGCGATCACGCCAAAGGCCGCGTCCTCGAGGTCATCGCCGCCGCGCCGACCCGCATCGAGCCGGTCTGCCTCCATGTCGCCGAGGGGTGTGGAGGTTGCGGATGGGCCCACGTTGATCCCGAAGCCCAAGTCGATCTGGCCCAACGGGTCGTCACCGACGCCCTTCGACGGATCGGCCACCTCCAAGAACTGCCCCCGTTCCTCCCGGCTCGGCGGGTTGACACCGCCGGATACCGCACGACGGTCACCATGGCCGTGACCCCCGACGGGCACCTGGCCTACCACCGCCATCATGCCTCCGGCCTGGTGCCCGTCGGTGACTGTCGAGTGGCCCATCCCCTCGTCTCGGACCTGATCGGCTCGGTGACTGCTCCCGGATGGGGCACGGTGACCCTGCGAGTGGGGTTGGCCGGTGGCCAGCGGTTGGTTGTCGTCGACCCGCCTCCGGTTCCGGGCGTCCGGTCGGTGCCGGGAGACCCTCGCGCCTGCCAGCGGGGGGCTGGACGTGGCCGGGCCGGTGGCGGCGGCGGGGCCGTTACTGGCGGGGGACGCAGCCGAGCCGGTGGCGGGGGGCGCGGCCGTTCTGGCGGGGGGCGCGGCCGGGCCGGATCAGGTGGCGGGTCGGCTGGGCCCCCTGCCCTCGCAGAGCGGGGGGGTCGGGTCGACGCGCCGGCCGACGCCGTGGTCGTCCGGCCCGGCGACGGTGCCGCCATCGACGAGGAGGTCGGAGGTCGGTGGTGGCGGATCTCGGCTCGGTCGTTCTTTCAGGCCGGCCCGCAAGGGGCCGATCTGCTGATCGCGGCGGTCGACGCTGCCGTGGAGGACAGCCTCCGAACCGGGGATCATGTCGTCGACGCCTACGCCGGTGTGGGCCTTCTCGGCGGGACCGTCGCCGGCCGGCGAGGGGCGCGGCTGACCGCAATCGAGTCCGACCCTTCGGCTGTCTTCGACGCCCGTCACAACCTGGCGGACCTCGACGCCACGGTTGTTGCCGGGGAAGTCGGGGCCTGGGCCCCGGAGGACGCCGATGTGGTCATCGCCGACCCGGCCCGACCGGGGCTGGGCCGGCCCGGGGTTTCGACCCTGACGGGAACCGGAGCCCGTCGGCTGGTGCTGGTCAGCTGCGACCCGGCGTCGCTCGGACGGGACACGGCCCTGCTGGCCGATGCCGGCTACCTGCTGGCGTCCGTGGAAATCATCGGCATGTTCCCCGACACGGTGCACATCGAGACGGTCAGCTGTTTCGAACTGGCCCGGTGAGCCGGTGAGCCGGCAACGCGAGTGACACCGGGGGTGCCGGTGCCGAGAGTGACGCCGGGGCGCCGGGGCGCCGGGGGCGTCGGGGACGGTGCCGGCACCGTTGGAGGCAGCCGCAAACGGGCCCGTACTTGCACAGACCGGAGGGTCGGAACCACAGATGGCGGGGTGCAGAGGGCGATCGGCGGCCATCAGGGTGGATCACGTCGATCAGAGGGCTGGATTGAACCGAACGTTCCGGTTGACGCCCGATTGCGAACCGGAAGTGTTGATATACGGTACGAACGGTCCATTGGGAGCATCAAACCGGTACGAACGGTTCAATTCGAGACCTGTTTGGGCCGGGCTGCGACGCCGGGATGTCAAAGAGCCATCCGGCCCCGGCCCGGGCGCCGGCCCCCCCCGCCCCGGCCCCCCCGCCC
>JBPCNZ010000148.1:0-14816 GCA_051000755.1 Acidimicrobiales bacterium
CCGGGCGCCTGCGGTATCCCCACGACGCCCGGGTGTGGTCGCCAGCGGGCCAGACGGGCCGGAAAATCACACGACTGTTATTTCATGTCATCTCAAACGCGCGCCGGTAGGTGGTCAGGGCACTAGCGGTACACCACAGTCCCACGCCGGCCAGTCGGTCAGCCCGGTTAACTCGGTTGCTCCCCTGCACGGCAGTGGCCACACTCGGTGCCCATGACGGACTCGACGATCCCCGCCCCCCACACCGGTGATCTTGACCCCACCCGGCGCAGTCAGGTCCGCCGCCACCGCGACCGGGCCAGCTACACGCTCGATCATGTCCATGCCATCCTCGACGAGGGATTCATCTGCCATGTCGCCTGTCATGACGAGGGCACGACGTGGATCATCCCCACCGCCTACGGTCGCCGGCGCGAAGAGCTCCTCCTGCACGGCGCGGCCGCCAACCACCTCTTCGCTGCTGTCGCCGCCGGCGCTCAGGTGGCGGTGACCGTGACCCTGGTGGACGGGATGGTGCTGGCCCGCTCGACGTTCAGTCACTCGGTCAACTACCGATCGGTGGTGATCTTCGGGCAGGCGACGGCGATCACCGATCCCGACGCCAAAGTCGCGGCCCTCGAGGCCATCGTCGAGCACATGCTCCCCGGCCGTACCGGCGAAGCCCGCCCCCCGACCGCCACCGAGGTTCGCTCAACGACCGTCTTGTCCCTGCCGATCACCGAGGCATCAGCCAAGATCCGCACGGGGCCGCCGCTCGACGGCGACGGACCCGACGGGGAGTTGGCCGTGTGGGCCGGCACCCTCCCGCTGCGGACCGTGGCCGGGCCTCCCCTCGACGCCCCTGACCTGCAAGCCGCGGGCGCCACCCGTGGTCCGGCAGAGTCGTGGGCCACCCAGCCTCTCCGCTGGGACCCGGCCGAGCCCGAGACGCCGTAGCCGGATCCGCCCGTCTCCGTGTTGACGTACTCGGGCGGGGCTCTTAGCCTTGCCGGGAAGGGGCCGACACCGCGTTGCGCCTTCCGAATGAGGTCGTGGGGGAGGTCCGCATGGCTGTGCGCCCGCCGAGCAAGGACGAGGTTGCCGCCCTCGCCGCCTCCTTCGGGATGCAACCGAGCGACGAGGATCTGGCGACCTACACCGGGCTCGTCGAAGCATTTCTCGGTTCCTACACGGCGGTGGAGGAGCTCTACGCCGACATCGCCCCGGAGCCACCGGAGCGACCGTGGACCCGCCCCGAGCCGGCGGACAACCCGCTCGGGGCGTGGTACGTGCGGACCGAGATACGGGGAGCGGCGGACGGACCCCTGGCCGGCTACCGGGTGGCCGTCAAGGACAACACCGCGGTCGCGGGAGTGCCGATGATGAACGGTTCCCACACCCTCGAAGGTTTCGTCCCCGGTCGCGACGCCACCATCGTGACCCGGCTGCTCGACGCTGGCGCCACCGTGGTGGGCAAGGCGGTCTGTGAGGACCTGTGCTTCTCGGGGGCCAGCCACACCTCGGTGACCGGTCCGGTGGGCAATCCCTGGGACCCGACCCGCACCGCCGGCGGCAGCTCCAGCGGGAGCGCGGCCCTGGTTGCCGCCGGTGAGGTCGAGATCGCCACCGGAGGGGACCAGGGCGGATCGGTGCGCATCCCCACATCGTTCTGCGGCATCGTCGGCCACAAGCCCACCCACGGCCTGGTGCCCTACACCGGTGCATTCCCCATCGAGCTCACCATCGACCACCTGGGCCCGATCACCCGCAACGTCTCCGATGCCGCCCTGATGCTGCAGGTCATGGCCGGTCCCGATGGCAACGACCCCCGCCAGCCCTCGGGGCTGGTCCCCGACGACTACGTGGGGGCTTTGAGTCGGGGCGCCGCCGGACTCCGCGTCGGGATCGTGGCCGAGGGCTTCGGATTCCCGGACCTGTCCGATCCGGGCGTGGACGACACGGTGCGCGCCGCGGCCCAGAGGCTGACCGAGGCGGGCATGGAGGTCGGCGAGGTCGAGGTGCCCTGGCACCGCCATGCCATGCACGTGTGGAACGTCATCGCCACCGACGGAGCGACCGTGCAGATGATCGACGGCGAGGGCTACGGCCACAACTGGGACGGCCTCTATGACCCCGAGCTCATTGCCTACTACGGCCGCCAGCGCCGCCAGGTGGCCGACCGGTGGTCCCCGACGGTGACCGCCGTGGCCCTCGCCGGCCGGTGGTCGATGGAGACCCTGCAGACCCGGCATTACGCCATGGCCCGCAACCTCGCCCTCGAAGTGCGCCGCCACTACGACCGGGCCCTGGAATCGTTCGATGTCCTGGTCATGCCCACCCTGCCGATCACCGCCACCCCGTTGGTCCAGCCCTCGGATTCCCTGGAGGTCTCCGTCGGGCGGGCCTTGGAGATGATCGTCAACACCGCCCCGTTCGACGTCAGCGGCCATCCGGCGACGAGCGTCCCGGCCGGGTTGGTGAACGGTCTGCCGGCCGGCCTGATGATCGTGGGCCGGCGCTTCGACGACGCCACCTGCCTGCGGGTGGCCCACGCATTCGAGCAACTCGTCGGCGGTTTTCCGGCCCCGCCGGCGCGCGACGTCACCGCCGGCGCGCCGCGCTGAGGAAGGAGATGCGGCCATGAATGGTGTCCATGACCTCGGGGGAACCGACGGGATGGGTCCTGTCGTCGTCGAGGATGACGAGCCGGTCTTCCACTCGGACTGGGAACGGGCGGCCTTCGCTTTCTTTGCCCTCTCCTTCCGGGCCGGCTTCTTCAATGTCGACCAGTTCCGTTACGGCATCGAGCAGATCCCGCCCGCCGAGTATCTGGCCTCGCGCTACTACGAGCACTGGCTGCACAGCGTCGAGCATGCTGCGGTCAAGGCGGGGGCCGTCGACCCCGATGAGCTGGAGGAGCGGACCCGCTACTACCTGGAGCATCCCGACGAGCCGTTGCCGGACCGCCAGGATCCCGAGCTGGTCAGCTTCGTCGAGGCGGCATCCAGCCACGGCGCCCCCGCTCGGCGGGATTCCGATGCCACCGCCAAGTTCCGCGTCGGTGATGCCGTCCGGGTGCTCAGTGACAGCCCTTTGGGCCACACCCGCCGGGCCCGCTACATCCGGGGTAAGACCGGTGTGGTGGAGCGGGCCCATGGCACGTTCATCTATCCCGACAGCGCCGGCAACGGCGGCGATGCCGACGCCCAGCACGTCTACACCGTGCGCTTCGAGGCCACCCAGCTCTGGGGCGCCGAGGCGGCGGACCCGAATGGCTCGGTGACGTTCGACGTCTGGGAGCCCTACCTGGAGAGTGAGGACTGAGATGACCACGACACACGGTTCGCCGCTGCCCACATCGTTCACGCCGCGGCGGGAGGAGGAGATCGCGGCACGGGTCAAGGCCCTGGAGGCGATCCTCATCGAGCGGGGGGTGATGAGTACCGAGGCGGTCGACCGCATCGCCGAGATCTACGAGAACGAGGTCGGTCCCCACCTCGGCGCCCGGGTGGTGGCCAAGGCCTGGAGTGATCCGGGGTTCCGTGAGCGCCTGCTCGCCGACGCGTCCGCGGTGTGCGCCGAGATGGGGATCGGCGGCCTGCAGGGCGAGGACATGGTCGCGGTTGCCGACACCGACACCGTGCATCACGTCATCGTCTGCACGCTGTGCTCGTGCTACCCGTGGCCGGTGCTGGGTCTGCCCCCGAACTGGTACAAGTACCCCGCCTACCGGTCCCGGATCGTGCGCGAGCCGCGCACGGTCCTGCGCGACGATTTTGGCTACGACGTGGCGGACTCGGTGGAGATCCAGGTGTGGGATTCGAGCGCCGAGTTGCGCTACTGGGTGCTGCCCCAACGACCCGAGGGCACCGACGGGATGAGCGAGGAGGAGCTCGCCGCTCTGGTCACCCGGGACTGCATGATCGGCGTCGGCGCCCCGCTGGCTCCCGGTCGTGGCTGACGACCGGCGAGAGCGCGTCGAGCACCTCCTGGTCCAGCTGCCCCATCAGGAGGCGATCAGGCCGACGGATGGTGAGGTCGCCTTCGAGACAGCCTGGGAGATCCGGGCCTTCGCCTTGGCCGTGGCCGCCTACGAGGACGGCCGCTACGAGTGGACCGAGTTCCAGGAGGCCCTGGTCGACTCCATCAGACGATGGGAGGAGTCCGGCCAGCCGACCCCGTGGCGTTATTACGACCGGTGGTTGGAGGCGCTGGAGGAGGTGCTGGGTCGGGGCGGGGTGGTCACCGCCACCGAGGTCGACGAGCGCACCGCCGCGGTGCTGACCACGCCCCGCGACGCCCACCACCAACGGGCTCACCGCGAACCGGTCACCATCGACTCGCGACGATGACCGCCTAGGTCGGGCTCACCCGCGGCCAGGACGGCTTGGCCGGGGCGGCTCGGCAACAGGACGGCGACGACGACGGCGCCGAGGAGGCAGACCCCGCTGGCGACCCCGCAGGCGGCGTGCAGGCCGGAGAGGAACCCGCCCGTGACGGCGTGGCCGAAGGCGGCCTGGGTGGAGCCGGTGAGATGCGATACCGCCACCTGGCCGGCGCCGAAGCTGCTCCGGGCACTCCGCAAGGTGCCGACGGGAAGGTTGGGGAATGTCTTAGCGCTGAGATGATGGACGTAGAGGGTGGAGTACACGCTCCCGAGGACAGCCACGCCGAGGGTCCCGCCCACCTCACGGGTGGCGTCGTTGACGGCGGAGCCGGCGCCGGCCTGCTCGGGGCGGACGACGCCCATGATCGATTCGGTGGCCGACGCCGATGTCAGGCCCATGCCGAGGCCGAGGAGAACCATCTGGGCGGCGATGACCTCGTAGCTGAGGGTGGCACCGGCCTGGCTGATCCACGCGAAGGCCGAGGCGAGGAAGACGAGCCCGCCGGCGACGACCGCCTTGTTGCCCACCCGGACGGCCAGCTTGGTCCCGACCACCGACGCCACCGCGATGCTGGCCGCCACCGGCAGGATCCGGACACCGGTCGACAGCGGGCTGTAGCCCCGGAGCTGCTGGAAGTACTGGGTGATCAAGAAGATGAACCCGAAGAGGGAGAAGAAGGCCACCGTGACCGATCCGCTGGCCGCCGAGAAGCGCAGGTTGGTGAACAGGCGGACATCGAGCATCGGTGCGTCACGCCGCTTTTCGGTCCGTGCGAAGGCGACGAACGCCACCGCCGCCACGACGAAACCGGCGAGGGTGCGGGCGCTCAGCCATCCGTGGGATGGTGCCTCGATCACGGTGTAGACCAGCGATCCCAGGGCCACGATGGAAAGGCCCAGGCCGGCCTGGTCGAGCGGGGCCCGGCCGGGGACACGGGAGCGGGGGACGACCAGCCACGTTCCCACCAGGGCCAGGGCTGCGACCGGGATCAGAGCCAGGAAGACCGAGCCCCACCAGAAGTGGTCCAGCAGGGCGCCGCCCGCCACCGGTCCGGCGGCCACACCGAGGCCGGTCACCGCCCCCCAGGCCCCGATGGCCTTGGCCCGGGCGCCCCGGTCGGGGAACGTGTTGGTGATGATCGACAGCGTCGTCGGATAGATGAGGGCCGCCGCCGCGCCCATGAAGAAGCGGACCGCGATCAGCTCGCCGGCGTTGGTGCAGAGGGCGGCGACGACACTGGCCAGGGCAAACAGCGACAGGCCGGCGGCCAGCGTCTCCCGGCGGCCGTAGCGGTCGCCGAGGTTGCCGCCGGCCAGCACCAGGGCGGCGAACGCCAGGTTGTAACCGTCGACGACCCACTGCAGGGAGCTGGTGGGCGCCCCCAACTGGCGGTTGAGGGCCGGGAGGGCCACGTTGACGATGGTGGTGTCCAGATTGATGGCGAAGGCTGCCACCAGCACCACGACGAGGACGACGACCGGGCGGGCGGCCTTGGACGAGGGCACAGCCTTTAATGTCGGCACAGCCTTGGGCGAGGGCACAGCCTTGGATGTTGGCACAGTCAACATTGTCACCCAGAAGTGTGGGCGGTGTCAACATGTTGGTGTGCATTCTTCTTCTCCTCCGTCCCGGGCCCGCTATCACCACGGCGATCTCCGCAACGCCCTGATCGATGCCGCCGTGGCCGGCGCCCGTCTGCACGGGCCCGACGCGGTGGTGCTGCGCGACGTGGCCCGCCAGGTCGGTGTCTCCCACAACGCCGGCTACCGCCATTTCGCCAGCCGTGACGATCTGCTCGCGGCCGTCGCCGCCCGGGGCCTGGCCGAGCTGGCTCAGGCCATGGAGACCGCCCTCGCCGCGGTCGCCCCCGGATCGGATCCGGCGGTCGTGGCTCGGGCCCGGCTGCGCGCCGTCGGGCGGGCCTATGTCACCTACGCCATGAGCGAGTCGGGGATGTTCAGGACGATGTGGGCCGGCGCGGGTGACCCCAGCGCCCCCCCGGAGCCGGAAGCTCGCGGGGCCAGCGGCCTCGGGGCCTACCAGTTGCTCAACGAGGCCCTCGACGATCTGGTCAGGGTCGGGGCCCTCCCCGCCTCCCGGCGGCGCTACAGCGAGATCGCGGCGTGGTCGGCGGTCCACGGGCTGGCCAGCCTGGTCATCGACGGTCCCCTCGACCACCTCCCGGCCGCGGCGATCGACGGCGCCCTCGACCGGCTCTGCGACGTCGTCGACGCCGGCCTATGACAGGTCGGCGAGGGCGGCCCGGAGATCGGCGACGAGGCGGCCGGCCTCCCCGCCCTCACCGGCGGTGCCGTAGAGGTGGAAGTCCGGTCGCTGCAGGGCGGCCATCACGTCGTGGTCGGCGAACCATGCCCCGTAGGTGCCGTCGGGGTCGCCCAGGTCCCCTCCCGGCCCGACGGTGACCACCCGGCCGGCGAGCAAAGCGAACCAGGCGGCCACGTCGTCGCCCAGGCGGACGTCCGTTCCGGCCCGGGCCACGAGCCGCCACCCGACCCCGACCGCGTCGTCGAAGAGGAGCCGGCGGCCCTCGGTGGTGACGTGGCCCTGGATGAACAGCTGACCGCCAGCAGGCGAGCCGGGGTGGACCAAGCCGCCGGAGAGGCCGGGGAGCTCCGGTGTCGGGGTGAGCACGGCCGGGTCGAAGGCGGCGATCATGGCCCCGTCCCGTTCGGCTGCTCCCTCGGGATCGGGGAGGCAGATGACGTGGCCCAGCTCCATGGAGAAGTCGGTGACCATCTGCACGTGGGGGAGGCGTTCGCCCTGATAGGTGTCGAGCAGGTCGTCGCCGGCCCCGCCCCCGAGCACCAGGTTCAGCTTCCAGGCCAGGTTGGCGGCGTCGCCCAGGCCCGAGCACAGGCCCTGGCCCGCGAACGGCGGCATCTGGTGGGCGGCGTCGCCGGCCAGGAGGACCCGGCCGGTGCGCCACCGCTGGGCGTAGCGGGCCCGGAACGTGTACACGGCGTGGCGTTCGAGGGTGGCGTGATCCGGGGTCACGTCCCACGGGGCCAGGAGGCGCCAGGCGGCCGCCTCGCCGGTGAGGTCATCGACGTCCTCGGTGGGGAGGCGCATGAACTCCCACCGCCGCCGGCCCGGCCCGCCCGAGACCGCGGTGGACGGTCGGGCCGGATCGCAGATCTGCACGTTGATGGGATCGAAGACCCGGTCGTCGTGGAGGACGACATCGACGATCAGCCAGTCGTGGGAGAATCCGAGATCAGAGACCGGCGAGTCGACGAGATGGCGGACGGTGCTGGCTGCGCCGTCGCAGCCGACGACGTACCGGGCCCGGATCTGGCTCCCTTCGCCGCCCCGCTCCCGCACGTGGATGGTGACCTCCTGGTCGTCCTGGTCGAGACCGGTGACCTCGGCCCCGCGCCGCAGATCGAGGGTGGGGCAGGCCGCCGCCCGCTGCGCGAGGAGTTCTTCGAGGGCGGGCTGGTGGAACATCGACGACTGGGGCCACCCGGAGAACCCGGGCCCGGACCGCCCGAAGCGGAGCAGGGTCGCGCCCAGACCGTTGCGCCACTCATAGACATCGCCTGGTTCGGTGATGGCCTCCAGGTCGGCGCCGATGCCGCAGGCCGCCAGGATGCGGCCCGCCTCATGGTCGAAGTGCACGGCGCGGGGCAACGGGTAGGGGTGGAGCCACCGTTCGAGGACCACGACGCGGCGGCCGGCCTGGGCGGCCAGGACGGCGAGGGTGTTGCCCACGGGGCCGAAGCCGACGACGGCGACATCGTAGAGGGGGCCGTCGGGCATCGATCCTCAGGCTAGAGGGGCGCCGCCCCGGTGACGACGGTGCCGGCGGAGGCGGGGGCGGCGCCGCCCTCCTTGGCCTTGGAGGGGGTCATCCCGAAAGCGGTCACCGCGGCCAGGATGGCCGTCGCCACGCAGACCAGGCGCCCGTGTTCGAAGGCCTGATAGGCGGCGTGATAGCCGTGGGGCACACCCAGCAGGGCGACGAGCACGCTGACGCCGACGACGCTGCCGATCTGCCGGCTCATGTTGACGACGGCGCTGCCCGTGGCGGCCCGGTACGGGGGCAGGTCGGCGGTGGCCGACGACAGGATGGTCGGTAGGGCGAACCCGATGCCGGCGCCGGTGATGAGCTGGCCGGGCAGCAGCTCGGCCACATAGGCGGGGTGGGCGCCGACGAGGGCCTGGGTGAGGAGCACGCCGGCGGCGAAGACGGCACAGCCGATGGCGGTCGTCGCCCCCACCCCGATCCGGCGGATGACGGTGCCGGCGACGATGCTGAAGATCGGGACCATGAGGGGGCCCGGGGCGACGGCCAGGCCGGTCTCGATGGCCGAGAAGTGCCAGACGTCCTGCATCCACAGGATGGACAGGAGGAGGTTGGCGGCGAAGCCGACGGTGAACGCCAGCGAGGTGGCGTTGGACCAGGCGAAGGCCCGCACCCGAAGGAGGCAGGCTCGATGACCGGCGACGGGTGATGCCCGGATCGCCAGGCGAAGGCCACCAGTCCCGCGGCGCAGACGGCGAAGGAGGCCACCGTACGGGTGGTGCCCCAGCCCCAGCCCGATCCCTTGACCAGGCCCAGGGCGAGGGCCCCGATGGCCATGGCCAGCAGGACGCTACCGGCCATGTCGGGGATGCGGGGATTGACGGCCGGATCCCGGCTGTCGGGGACGAGTTTCACCGTCGCCACCAGGGCCAGCACACCGACGGGGACATTCACCAGAAAGATCAAGCGCCACGAGCCCGTCACCAGCACCCCGCCCAGGGCGGGACCGACGGCGGCGGCGATGGCTCCGGTGGCGGCCCAGATGCGCACGGCCCGTGCCCGCCCGGTGGGGGGCGTGGCGGCCAGCAGGAGACCGAGGCTGGTCGGTGTCAGAGCGGCGGCGCCGGCGGCCTGGAGGATCCGGAAGCCGACGAGAGGCCACAGGGACGGGCTGGCAGCGCAGGCGGCGCTGGCCCCGGTGAACACGGCCAGGCCGAGGAGGAAGCCGGCCTTGCGCCCGTAGCGGTCGGCCAGCCGGCCCAGGGGGATGAGCAGGGCGGCGTAGATGATGGCGTAGCCGTTGAGGATCCAGCTGAGATTCGTGAGGGGGCCGCCCCCGAAATCGTGGCCGATGGCGGTGAAGGCAACGTTGACGATGAACAGATCGAGACTGGCCATGAAGGCGGCCAGCGACAGGATGCCCAGCAACCCACGGGGCCCGGGGCGGCGGTGCCATAGTGGGTAGTATGACAGAACTGACCCGCCCTGTCACGAGGTTCTCGGGCCCTTGACGACGGCCCGCCCGTCTCGCTCTGTGGGACGACTGTCCTGATCATGGGACGAGGGGATGTACGGTAACGGCCATGCCCGGGACCGCCGAAGCCCCCGCCGCCGGCGACGTCCACCGCTGGCTCATCCTGAGCATCGGGTTGGCCGCCCAGACCGCCACCTGCATCTTCCTCTACGGCGTTCCCATGCTCCTACCCGAACTGCGCCGCAGCGAGCACCTGTCGCTCGCCGCCGCCGGTTGGGTGGTGGCCGCACCCACCCTGGGCCTGCTCTGCACCCTGATCGCCTGGGGGGCGGCCACCGACCGGTTCGGGGAGCGCAACGTGATGGCGTTGGGCCTGGGCCTGGCCGGCGCCCTCCTCTTCGGCGCGGCCCTTACCGGTGATGTCATCGGGCGGTCCGTGCTGCTCGGTCTGGCCGGCGCCGCCGGGGCGTCAGTCAATGCCGCCAGTGGCAAGGTCGTCCTCGGGTGGTTCGCTCCCCACGAGCGGGGCACGGCCATGGGTGCCCGCCAGACGGCCCAGCCCATCGGTGTCGGCATCGCCGCCCTCGTCCTGCCGGTCGTGGGCGCTGCCGCCGGCATCGGATGGGCCCTCACCGTCCCCGCCTTCGCCTGCCTGGTCGTCGCCGCCCTGGTGGTGGCCTTCGTCGTCGACCCGCCCCGGACCGCCGCCACTCCTGGCCTGCGGCCCGGATCGCCCTACCGTTCCCCGACCCTGTGGCGGCTGCACGGGGCCAGCACCCTCCTCGTGGTGCCCCAGTTCGCCATCTCCGTCTTCGCCCTCGAATATCTGGTGTCGCAGCGCCACTGGAGTGCCGGCACGGCCGGGAGCCTGCTGTTCGGCTTCCAGCTGGCCGGCGCCGCCGGCCGGCTGGCGACCGGGAGGTGGTCCGACCGGGCCGGGAGCCGGCTGGGGCCGATGCGCCTGGTCGCCCTGGCCGCTGCGTTGGCCATGCTCGGCGTGGCCCTGGGGGACGCCACGGGGTCGGCGCTGGTCGTGGTCGCCCTCGGCTTCGGGGCGGTGGTCACCGTGGCCGACAACGGGCTCGGCTTCACCGCCGTCGCCGAGCTGGCCGGCTCGGCGTGGGCGGGGCGGGCCCTCGGCGCCCAGAACACGGCCCAGAACATCGCCGCGTCCCTCACCCCGCCGCTCCTCGGGGCCCTGATCGGGAGCGTCAGCTACGGCGTCGGGTTCGCCGTCGTGGCCGTGTTCCCGCTCCTGGCCATCGGCGTCATGCCGATGGCCGCGGAGGCCGCTCACAAGGCGTCGACCGCCGAACGGGCGCCCAGCGAGGCGTGAGGTCCGAGGGGCCCGAAGGGTCGGTGCCCCCACCGACCTTTCGGGTCCCTACCCGTCACTCGGACACGATGCTCTCGCCCTCACCGCGACCACCCCGCGGTGGCCTCCTCAGCGTAGGTTCTGGCCGAATTGCGGCCTATAGCGCGTCGGTGCCGTTTTTGGGGGCTCGTGCGAACTAGTCCGTTTCGGGCGGCCCGCGCTCCGGGGCCGGTCAGCGGGACGCCCGCAGCCGGCGGGGTGGGCTAGAGGACGGTGGAGCCGTACATCTGACCCAGGGAGTCGGCCAGCAGCTCGATGCGGGCACCGTCGGGGTCCCGCAGGTAGATCGACGAACCGCTCTCCAATTGGTACGCCACCGAGGCATGGTCGAGCTTGGCTCGGAGATGCTCCCAGCGCTCCCGCTCGACGCTGATGGCCAGATGGTGCAGCCCACCGAGGACCTCGGCGTAGGGGCCGAGGTCGAGGCCGGGGAAATCAAAGAAGGCGATCAGGTTGCCGTGGCCCAGATCGAAGAAGAAGTGGTTGGACCCCCGGTAGTCCCGGTTCTCGAAGATCTCCGTGAGGGGGAACTCGAGCAGCTCCTGATAGAAGCGGATGGTCCGCTCCACGTCGCTCGACAACAGGGCCACATGGTGCACACCCCGGGCCGAGCTCGCCGGTCGCTCCCCCCGCGGGTGCAGGTAGGTCCCCTTGAGGCGCTCCCGCTCCGCCTCGATGGTGGCCAGGTCGATGCTCACGGCTTCATCGTAGGACGCCGCCGAGGGGTGGGTGGCGAGGGCCGGCGCAGGTGCAGCCTCTACACTCTGGTCGATGAAGCCCCATCAGGCGGCGGTGGAACGGCCGTCCTCGGGGGGGGCCCCGAGGGTGACCTCCGGCCCGAAGCGTTGGCCGATAGGAGCCAGATCGCTCGGGTCGGCCCTGGTGATCACCCTGTTCGCCCAAGTGCCGTCGGTCAGCGTCGTGGCCAAGTACATCCACCACTACCCCGCGCTCGTCAGCACCGCCCTGGTGATCGTCACCGCCCTCGTCCTGGCCGCGGTCATCGAAGGCCTGACCCGCTCGGGCCGGTTGGCGGGCCTGGCCTCGTCGTGGTGGTTGACCGCCCTTTTCCTCGCCACCCTGGCCCTCTACTCACTGCTCGGCTATCCCCATGAGCACGCCCGTCAGGCGCTGAGCTCGGGGAGCACCTCCGATCAGGCCATGCAGCGCACGTGGAATGCCCTCATCCACGGTCGCGACATGTACGCCGTGCATCTGAGCGGGAACGTCCCGGTCAGCCCCGGGCCCCTGTGGGTCATCCTCAACGGGCCGTTCACCCTGGTCCGCGCCTACGCCTGGATGAATCCGGTGTGGCTGGGTGTCACCGCCGTCGCTCTGCGCGTCTGGTACCGCCGGGCCGCGGCCGTCAACCTGGGCCTGGCCGTGCTGGTCGTCTCTCCGGGCCTGGCCCGGCTGCTGGCCGAGGGCCACGACATCCCGGCCCTGGCATGTGCCGCGGTGCTCCTGGTGGCGCTCGCCGATCGTCTGACCCGGGACGCAACCATGGCCGCGGCGACCGGCGCCGCCGTGCGCCGGGTCGGTCCCGGCGCCATGGTGGTGCTCGGCGGGTGTGCCGCGGTCCTGGCCTCGGCTCGGATCATCTTCCTGTTCGTCCCCGTCCTGCTGGGCGTGCTGGTGGCTCGACGGGACCGCCGGGGCGCGCTCGGCATCGCCCTCATCGGCCTGCTCGCCGCCGGCGCGGCCAACGGCCTGGCCGCCGCCGGCGTCGCCCACTACGGGCCGCTCCACCTGTTTCAAAGGGCCGGTCACCGCCAGCCCGTCGCCATCCTGGCCGTCGGCGTGGTTGTCGCGGTCGCCATAGGAGTGCTCACCGTCCTGCGCTCGACATCGTCGGGTACCAGTTGGTTCGCCTGGTTCGCCCTGTGCTGGTCGGTACCGCTCCTGTTCATCGGTTTCGGTGAGCTGGCCGCAGACCCCGGGAACCTCACCGCGTGGGAGGGAGCCAACTACATCCTGGCCGGATCGATCCCGGTCATGGCGGCCCTCCTCGGACGGCTGAGGACCGCCGACGAGATCCTTCCGCCTGACGCCGAAGCCGTAGGGTCGCGGCCATGACCGAGCCTGAGCCACATGTGGTCGTCCTGTTCGGAGCGACCGGAGATCTGGCCAGGCGCAAGCTGCTCCCGGCGTTTCTCCATCTCACCGACGCCGGCCTTCTGCCGGAGTTCCGCCTCATCGGGGTGTCACTTGAGGACCTCGACGACGAGGGCTTCAGGGCCTTCGCCCGCAAGGCGTGCGACGAGTTCGCTCGCGCCGAGATCACCGACGAGCGCTGGGCGGCGCTGGCATCGAAGCTGTTCTACTCACCCATCGACGCAGGGGCCCGTGGCCTCCGCGATGTGGTGATGGCCCGGGCCGCTGAGCTCGACGACAAGGTGTGCCTCCTCCACTACCTGAGCGTCCCCCCCGCCGCCGCCCCGTCGGTTCTGCACATGATCGGGGACGCCGGGCTGACGGAGGGGGCCAACGTCATCATGGAGAAGCCATTCGGCACCGATCTGGCCAGTGCCCGGGCCCTCAACGCTGCCGTCCATGAGCACTTCACCGAGGATCAGGTCTTCCGCATCGACCACTTCCTTGGAAAGGAGGCGGCGCAGAACATCCTGGCCTTCCGGTTTGCCAACGGTCTGTTCGAACCGATCTGGAACCGCGACCACATCGACCACATCCAGATCGACGTCCCCGAGACGCTGGCCGTTGGAGAGCGAGCGGCCTTCTACGAGGGCGTCGGCGCCTTCAGCGACATGGTGGTCACCCATCTGTTCCAGATCATGGGGTTCGTGGCCATGGAGCCGCCGACCGCGCTCGAGCCGGGCGCCATCAGCGAGGAGAAGAACAAGGTCTTCCGTTCCATGCTCCCCCTCGACCCGGCCAAGGTCGTCCGGGGCCAGCACGACGGCTACCGGCACACGCCGGGGGTCGCCCCCGAATCCCAGACGGAGACCTTCATCGCCCTCGAGGCCCACATCGACAACTGGCGGTGGGCCGGGGTGCCGTTCTATCTGCGGACCGGCAAGCGCATGAAGGAAGGGGCCCGCATCATCTCGATCGCCTTCCGGGAGCCACCGAGGAGCATGTTCCCCCCCGGTTCGGGGGTCGGCGGCCAGGGGCCCGATCATCTGACGTTCGACTTGGCCGATTCCTCCAAGCTGTCGCTGTCGTTCTACGGCAAGCGGCCGGGGCCGGGGATGACCCTCGACAAGCTCAGCCTCCAGTTCGCCCTGCACGAGACCGGCTACGAGGGCGACGTGCTCGAGGCGTACGAACGCCTCATTCATGACGCCATGACCGGCGACCGCACCCTGTTCACAGCGGCCGAAGGCATCGAGCGGCTGTGGGAGATCTCCGCCCCCCTCCTCGAGAACCCCCCCGCCATCGACCTCTACTTCCAGGGCTCGTGGGGTCCCGAGGCGGCCATGAACCAGCTGATCGCCCCGAGAACCTGGCGGCTGCCGTTCCGACGGGGGTGGCGGGGCGGACCATAGCCCGGCGCTCAGGGCAGGGCCCGCCCGGGGCTTGAGCCGGCTGCTTGGGCCGGCTTCCCGGGGGTGGCCCCAACGATTGTGACGCTGAGGGTCGCGTGATGCCGAGGGTGGCGGGGACGCTGGGCGACGTGGGGACGTGGGGACGTGGGGACGCGGGGACGTGGGGACGCGGGGACGCGGGGACGCGGGGACGCGGGGACGCGGGGACGCGGGGACGCGGTGACGCGGGGACGCGGGGACGCGGGGACGCGGTGACGCGGTGACGCCGGGAACGCCGGGACTCCGGGCGACGCGGGGACGCGGGGACGCGGGGACGCGGGGACGCGGG
>JBPCNZ010000149.1:0-19745 GCA_051000755.1 Acidimicrobiales bacterium
TCGACCCGGACGAGGTGGAACGGTTCCGGGCGGAGCAGGTCGCCGCCATGGAGGCCCGGAGGGTCGAAGCGGATCGCCGGGCGGCTGAGCGGGTCGAGCGGGCCCGTGTGCGCCGGGAACGGCCGGCACCTCGCCGGCGTCGCTGGTCGGATCAGCACCGTGAGGAACTCGACGCCGATGGCATGGTCTACCGGGGAGGCCGGTTCATGACCCGGTTCCCTGTCGAGCCGCTGTTCGCCCTGGCCCCAGGTGACCCGATCCTGCGTCTGTCTCGCACCACGGGCGTCGACAACGGTCAGCTGCACCGGGCAATACGTGACGGTCTCACGTGGTCGTCGGCCGACCGGTGGGCGGTCGCGCTCGGCTTCCACCCCGCCGAGGTCTGGGGCCAGGCCTGGTGGTCGCTCGACTGACCTAATCCGTCTCCAGACAATGGCCGATTTCGAGAGGGAGCGCCGGCCGTTTTGACGGGTCGGCCGGCGCTCCCCCTCATCCGTCCGTACCGTGCTGGCGAAGTCGGAAGCGATCGTGCATGCCGAGACGGTGCGCCGGCTGGTCCCCATGGCCGCCGCGACGGAAGCAACACAACACGGCTTCTTCACCACGGGGAAGAAGCCCCCGGCTCGACGCGCTCTACAACTCAAGTGAGACACTGGAGGCGTGGCAGGTCGCCGAGCATTTCGACATCCCCGAGGACGTCGCCCGGGACGCCTGCCGGCGCCACTATCGAGCACGGCGGCTTTGATTTCGGAGTACTCCTCCTGAGCGGTTGCGGGGCATCCGTCAAAGCTGGGCCGGCAGCTACAACGACGACCGCGCCGTCGTCGACGACTTCGTCCGCCGTCGCCCCGGCCATCCGGTCAACGTTGGCCAAGGACTTCAACCAGTGCAACGACGCTGTGAGATCATCGCTTGGGGCTCTGATTCCTGCCCTGAAGGCTGAGACCGGGCCAGGCATCACAGACCCTGCGGCCGCTATCAGAACATCCGACGCATTGCTCCGAGGGTGCTCGTCGATCATCGGTATAGGCGCTTCTGGGGTGCCGGGTGCTTCCCAGGGCGTCCTGGTGCAAGACGCCGTACAGCATCTGGAGCAGGACGTGAATCAGGTCGACACGTCCGAGGTCAACGTCAGCGGCCTGACGACTGACATAGGGGCCTACAACACGGCGGCCAAGGCGTATCAGACTGCCATCTCGGGCTAGCCGGCCCGGTCGGTCACCTCGACGACCGCCTCTCCGCCGCCAGAGGGACGGCATCGCGAAGCTGGTCGCACAGATCAGTGCAGCGCCGCCTCAGCCCGGCGACTCGAGGCGACCGAGTAGTCCCCGTAGCTGGGCGATGACCTGGCGGTGCTCGTGTTGGAGGCGTTGCAGCTCGGCGAGCAGGGCCATCGCCCGCTCCCGGTCGATGCTGGCCGTCTGGCCCGGTCTGAGCATGACGATCGACCGGCGCAGCGACTCCACGGAGTGCGGTTCGACGGATGCGCTGTGCGTGTGCGGGGAGCGCTGGCGCTGGGATCCCGACGGCTGGCGATCTAGTGTGTGACCTTCACGTTGGCACCTGCCAGCGGTTATGAAGTGGAGGAGGGGCTATGCGCAGAGGTGGCGGTGTTGTCTCGATATTGGTGGTTGTGTGGCTGGTTATCGGTGCGATCGCCGGCGGCCAGCGTCACTACTACAACGGGTCGACGGAGAACTGTGCCACGGCGGGGACAATCGCCGTGACGATCCTCGCCGGTCCCCTCAACTACCTCGGCGCCAACCCGAAGGTCACGTCTTGCCACGCACCGCAGCCCAGCAAGTGACCGCAAGCGATGAGAGTGTCTGGGGGAGTGACCGGTCTCGGGCGGTAGCAGCAGCGCCATGGACCCAGCCGGCGGCGCAGAACTTGATCGCGACGAACTGGATCAGTTTCGGTGAGCGACTGGGCGTGAGCCTGACCCGGGGCAGGACACTCGGCCGGTAGCCGACCTTCCGCTCGTCCTGGGGCCTGGGGTCGTTCCGCGGCCAGGGGACCTGGACCCGGAGGGCGAGGTGCGCCCCCTGACGCCCTGGAAGCTGCGAGGCGAGGACTCGGTAGGGGTCGCTGGTCGGCGCCAGGACCGGACCTTGGCGACGGCGGAACTAGAGCGCCGCCCTGGCGGCAGGCATGTCTACGGCCCAACGAAGGAGGACCTCGGTGCCTTGCTTCCTGCACGCCCGACCTTGATGAGGAGGTGCGACGGGGCGGCGGGTGAGGTTGACCGCCAGGGCGAAGAAGGGGCTCAGGCGAACGTCGGGGCGGCCGGGTACAGCGTCCCGGTGACGGTCTGCACGGCGGCGGTGTGGCGGACGATGACGCCGACGAATGCGTACAGGCGGGCGACGACGCTGAGGCTGCCGGCCAGGGTCTCGGGGAAGACGTCGAGGGCCGGCTCGCTGACAAGGGTGAACACCTCCGGCATGTGGGCGACGAGCATCTGGGTGTTGGCGCCGGCGGCGGGGATGTTGCCGTCTCGGAACACGGCGGTGGTCAGGATCCGCTCGCCGGTGTAGCCGACCGGGGTGGCGCCGTCGGGGGAGGTGATGGGCAGGTCGGCGCCGGCCGGTACCGGGGTCATGAGCGGCCGGTTCTGCAGGTCGACCTGGGCGGTCGCGTACTGATGCCAGGTCGGCGTCATGAACAGGTGGGTGGGGTCGCGGAGTTGGCCGGGGGCGGTCAGCATGTTCGCCCCGGCCTTGGCCACGTCGCCCCACAGGCCCGGGATCAGCGTGGCCCCGGTGGAGGTGACGGTGCCGCCGCCGGCGATCGCTTGGGCGATGCAATAGGCGTCGATGTCGGTGTAGAGCTGCGTCATCAGCTGGGCGTGGATGAGCTGGTCGAAGCTCTCGGGGCCGGCCCGGTCGAGGAGCTGCTGCGACAAGTCGATCTCGCCGGCGGCGGTGACGAGGTTGGCGGTCAGGTAGCCGCCGGTCGGGGTGACGTTGGCGACGGCGGTGTTCTCGGCACCCTGCTGGGTGACGCTGGCGGACCAGACAGCTCTTGCCTTGTGCTCGTTCTGCCTCAAGGCAAACACCGAGGTGCTGATCAACCTGCCGCGGGTCGCTGCTGCGGGCGCCCAGCGGAGCAGAACCTGAGCGCCTGGGTCCGCAAGGCCCGGTCGTTCGGCACGACTTGGGCTCGGATCAGGGAACCGCTCAGCATGACCACTCAGCCGCTCTTGTGAGAGGTCGGATATCTCAACCAGCCTGGGCCCGCTCCCGAGACGCGCGGATCTCTCCCCACGCCGCGTCGGGACCATCGAAGCCGCCGACCTCGCTGTGCTTGTCCGGCTCGAGATCCTTGTACACGTCGAAGAAGTGGGAGATCTCCAACAGGTGCCCCTCGGGCACGTCCCCCAGGTCACGGATGGATGAGCTTCCCGCTTGGGCCGGGACGGCGAGGATCTTGGCGTCGGGCCCGTGCTCGTCGCTCATCCAGAACACCCCAACCGGACGAGCCAGGATGTGGCAGCCGGGAAAGGTGGGCTGGTCCATGAGGACAAGGGCATCCAGCGGGTCGCCGTCCTCGGCCAACGTGTCGGGGATGAAACCGTAATCGGCCGGATACACCGTGGCCGAGAAGAGCCGGCGATCCAAGAAGATGACGTGACGCTCATGGTCGTACTCGTATTTGTTTCGACCCCCCTTGGGGACCTCCACGATCACTTCGACAGTCGACCGGTCATCAGTCACGGCCATGATGATAAGACCTGCGGGTTGATCAACGGCTGGCGAACCACAGGAGGGCGACCTCCTGGTCAAAGGTCCAGGTCCCCCCGGCATCGACACAGCCGTCGAGATAAGGGCCGAGCCGCGGGGCCCGGCGCATCTCCGCCAGGCTCACCGTGTCGTCGAAGGCGCAGCGCTGGAGGAATCCCTCGACGGCCCGGTGGTCGGCGGACGACACCTGGTAGCGGATCGTCTCGGAGCGGACGGTGGCGCCTGCGGCCTTGAGCGCCCCGCCGACCTGGTCGGAGTCCAGATAGGGGGTGGCGTCGTGCACCCCGGCCCGGAAGAGGTCGAAGAAGCGCAGGTAGTGAGAGGCGGACGTGGCGTGAGCGACGAACCCGAGGCCATCAGGGTTGAGGGCCTCGACCATCCGCTCGGCGCCGGTCTTCAGCACGTCGGGGGGCATGGCGTAGAGGGCATGGGTGGCCCACACGATGTCGTAGCCGCCGGTGCCGGCAGGCAGATCCTGGAGGGTGGTGACCAGGCGCCGGCCGACCACGAACGGGTCCGCCAGATGGCCGGCGGCCTCCTCGATGGAGAACGCCGACGGGTCGAGGAGGTCGACGGTCAGCGCCGCCAGGCCGGCGTCGTCGATGCCGGCGAAGCGGAGAAGGGCCCGGGGGAAGCGCCCGCTGCCGCACGCCACGTCCAAGAGCCGCCATCCGGGGCGGGCCCGGCTCCTCAACAGGTCCGCCCACGGTGCGCCGAGCGCCAACTGCCGGTAGTCCTCATCGGCCAGCACGTAGAAGGCGTCCATCTCCGCCCGCATGGCCTCGGACCAATGGGCCAGCGACCTCGCGGCCGTGTCCTCGTCGGGTTGATCAGGGGCAGGGGGAGCATCTGGCACCTGACGAACGCTACCGGCCGGACGAGGGTTTCTACGATACGGTACAGGTGTGGAGTGCAATATCGAGCCCGTGGCGCCTGGGACGAAGCGAGCCGGTCGGTCACGTGATGGCGCCATCGATGAACGGGTTCTGGCCGCTGCCGGCCGCCATCTGGCATGGCGCGGCTACGAGGCGCTGTCGTTGGCGGCGGTGGCGGAGGAGGCGGGCACGAGCCGTCAGGCGCTCTACCGAAGATGGCCGGACAAGGCCGCTCTGGCCTCGGCGGTCGTCGCCACCCTGGCCGATGCCAAGCCGGCAGACGGGTCCTCCGAGGACCTCTTTGCCGCTCTGGTCGCCGAACTGGCCGACTTCCAGCGTGGGGTGTCGCGGCAGGGCCGGATGTCCCTGGTCGGGACCATGCTGCAAGCCGGTACCGACCCCAACGTCCTCGCTCGATATCGAACGAACGTGGTCGCTCCTCGCCGCCGCCGGCTCCGGGCCATCCTCGAGACGGCCCAGCAGGCCGGGTTGGTCGATGCCGACGCCGATCTCGACGTGGCCGTGACGATGTGCACCGGATCCTGGTACGGGCGGGCGCTGACCGGCATGAAGCCCCCGCCGCGCTGGCCGCACCGGAGCGCCGCCCTGGTGTGGCGGGCGATCGGGGGACGCCTGCCCGCCGCCGTTGGAGCGAGGACCTAACGGTGCCTGTCGAGAACCCGTCGCCCGACGCAGAGCAGGGCAGTGACGCGAACCTGCAGTTGGCTGCCGTGTGCGGGCGGGCCGTCGACCTGCAAAGGCGAGCCTCGCAGCCTGATGCCCCGTCACCCGGCTGGGATTGCTCCCGGGGATGCCCGCACTGGTCCAAGAGGCGGCAGCCGCTCTCCAGGACCTGGTGGCCCGGTCCTTCCCCGCCGAGGAATGGCCGGCCCGGCTGGCGACCCTGGCCGGGCTCCAAGCGGGGCTGGTCCCCACGATACGCGCCGAGGTGGACGGGCCCGACCTGGTGACCAAAGTGGTCACGGTCACGGACTGGCTGGGAGAGCTGATACCGGTCCGCCCCCAGATGGCCCTGTGCCGCGGCGGGGCGTCGGCGACCAAACCGATCTGTGACGGAACCCACGCCCGGCTCGGTTTCACGTCGGCCAAAGATCCCGACCGGGTGGCCGACCGGGCCGACACCCACGTTGGCCAACAGGTGACCATCATCGACGATCGGGGCACCTGCCAGCACTCCGGCTCCTGCACGGACCGCGTAGCCGGCGTGTTCCACACGGGAGCGGAGCCGTTCGTCACGGCCAGCGGGGGCCGCATGGACGAGATCATCCGGGCCGTGCGCGACTGCCCGTCGGGGGCGCTCAGCTACGCCATCGACGGCTGCGAGGCTCGCGACCAGGTCGACCACCATGACCAGCGCCAGGCGGCCATCGAGGTGACCAGGGACGGCCCCTACCGGGTCACCGGCTCCATCCGCCTCACCGACGCCGACGGCAACGACGAGAGTCGCCCCCTCAGACGACGAGGTACCGGTCGTGCTTCCCGGTGCGAGGGAGCCGGTCGGCTTCGACAAGCACATCAGGGCCCTCTTTCGTCAACGTGACCGCCAGTCCATGAGATTTGCCTTCGACCTGTGGGCCTACCCCGATGTCAAGGAACACGCCGACGCCATCCTCGAACGGCTCCGCAACGGCACCATGCCCTGCGACGGTCCGTGGCCGACCGAGCGGACCGACGTGTTCGCCCGCGGGGTGGCAACCGGCACGGCTCCGTAGGCCCCGTCGCCCGCCTTGTGACGCGACGCACCTGCGGGCCCGTCCCGTTCGCCGGGTTCGGAACCGGCCCGGAAGAGATTCGGCACTGCCGTTCACACTTCAGACACCCTGACTCCCTCACGGACGCCTAGGTTTGCTCAGCGTCCCGTGCGTCCGGCGAGAGGCCGGCCCGCGGTGCCCACGTCCAACCAGATGGGAGGGTCAGGTGGCCGAAGCAACGCTTGGTTCGCCGGTAGGCGAAAGTGGTCGGAAGCTGGGGCTGAGCCGGGAGGTGGGCCTTCTCGGGCTGACGTTCGCGTCGGTCGGATCGGTGATCGGCTCGGGGTGGTTGCTCAGCGCCCAGGAGGGCGCCGGTGCGGCCGGGCCAGCAGTGCTGGTGGCCTGGGTCATCGGCGCCATCGTTGTGATCATGCTGGCTCTCACCTACGCTGAGCTGGGCGCCGCCTACCCGCTCGCCGGGGGCACGGCCCGCTACACCTTTTTGACGTTCGGCCCCCTCGGTGGGTTCTTCTCCGGGTGGGTCTCGTGGTTGCAGGCCGTGGCCCTGGCCCCGGTGGAGACGGTGGCCTCGCTCAACTATCTCAGCGCCAACTGGCTGCCCGGCCTGGTCCACAAGGTAAACGGGCAGAAGGTGCTGACCGGCGAGGGTGTCGGCGTGGCCATCGGCTTCATCCTGGTCTTCACGTTGATCAACCTGGTCGGCGTCAAGCGCCTGGCCGAGAGCAACAACATCATCGTCATGTGGAAGATCCTCATCCCCCTGCTGACGATCGTGATCATCCTCACCCAGGCGTTCCACACGGCCAACTTCTCGCTGGGGAACGTCAAGGGAGGTGGCGGTTTCGCCCCCTTCGGGATCAAGGGGATCCTCCTCAGCTTGTCGGCGGGTGGTGTGCTGTTCTCCTACCAGGGGTTCGAGCAGGCCGTGCAACTCGGCGGCGAGTCCCGGAACCCGAAGAAGGACCTGCCCCGGGCCGTGATCATCTCCGTCTTGATCGGCACGGTCGTCTACATCGCATTGCAGGTCTGCTTCATCGCCGCCACCGATCCGCACAAGATCCAGACCCTGGGCTGGGCCGCCCTGGCGTCCAACAGCTTCGGTCCGTTCTACGACCTGGCCACCGTCCTCGGCGTCACCTGGCTGGCCACCGTCCTCCAGGTGGACGCCATCGTCTCGCCGGGAGGCACTGCCCTGATCTACATGGGGACGACCTCCCGCCTGTCGTTCGCCCTCAGCCGCTCCGGGGTGGCCCCGACGGGGCTGGCCCGGCTCAACAAGCGCCGGGTGCCATGGGTCAGCGTGCTGCTGGCCGCGGCCGTGGGCATCTTCCTGTTCCTGCCCATCGGCTCGTCATGGTCCAAGCTGGTCAGCTATGTCACGTCGGCCACGTTCTTCATGTACGCCCTGGCCCCCATCGCCGTCGTCACCCTGCGCCGGGCATTCCCGGAGGCCAAGCTGCCCTACCGGCTGCCCAAGGCCCACATCTGGACGCCGATCGCGTTCGTGCTGGCCAACCTGATGGTCTACTGGAGCGGGTTCTCCATCGACTGGCGCATCGGCGTGGCCATGATCATCGGCTGCATCCTGCTGGCGCTGGGCCGCCTGGGCCAGCCCGCCCATCTGCGCGACGCCCTCAACTGGCGGGCCGCGGCGTGGATCCCGGTGTGGGTCGGCGGCCTCATCCTGATCAGCGGCCTCGGCCCGAAGGACTTCAACGGCCTCAACAAGATCCCATTCGGGTGGGACATCCTGATCGTCGCTGTCTTCAGCCTGGCCATCTTCTACTGGGCGGTGGCCTCGGCTCTGCCGGTCGCCGAGGTCCACGCCAACTACAAGAAGATGGAGGCCGAGGCCGAAGTGGAGGCCGAGACCTTCGACGAGACGTGAGCGCCGCCACCGGGTGAGCCCCGGTGGCGCTCAGGCCACGTTGACGAGGACCTTCCCCAAAACCCCCTGCTCCACGGCCTCGTGAGCGTCCGCGATGCGGGCCAGCTCGAGGTCCCGGTTGGCCACTCGGGCCGTCCGCTACCTTGAACCGGTTGTTCAACCCCCGCAGCGAGCCGACCCGGGGGTCGGGCCGGCAAGGAGGCCAGGTGCACAATCCGATGTTCTCCTACGACGCGGGCATGACCGACCTCGTGTTCGACTACTGCCGGGAGCGGTTGCGCTTCGATCCCGTCTCGTTGGACTTCCCCGGCGACAAGGCGACCCTCGACCGGGTGCTCGAGGGCCTGCTCCGCCCCGAGGGCAACGATCCCGCCGCCGTCCTCACGTTGTTCGAGGACCATCTGGCCACCGCCGTCATCTCCTGTGACAGCCCCCGGTTCCTGTCGTTCGTCCCCGCTGCGCCGACGAAGGCGTCCCTGCTCTTCGACATGGTGGTGTCGTGCTCGTCGCTGCAGGGGACGTCGTGGCTGGAGGCGGCCGGCGCCGTTGCCGCCGAGAACCAGGTCATCCGCCTGATCGCCGACCGGGCCGGACTGCCCCCCTCCGCCGGCGGGTGCTTCGTGTCCGGCGGATCGGCCGGCAACCTGTCGTCGCTGGTGGTGGCCCGCGACACGGCCGCCCGCCGGGGGTTCGCAGGGGGTGGCCGGGTGCGGGTGGCGGTCAGCGACCAGGCCCACTCGTCGATCCGCAACGCCCTGTCGGTGATCGGCGCCGGGGCCCTCATCGTTCCCACGCCGGATGACCGCCTGACGGGTGCGGCCCTGGCCGACGCCCTGGCCGCGGACGCCGCCGCCGGGGGAGGCGCGACGGCCGAAGGTGGCACGGCTGTCGGGAGCGGTGGGGGAGTCAGCGCCGGCGGAGAGGGCGAGGTGGTGGCGGTGGTGGCGACGGCGGGAACGACCAACGCCGGCATCATCGACGACCTGGCCGGCGTGGCCGAGGTCGCCGCCGCCAACCGGCTGTGGTTCCACGTCGACGGGGCCTACGGAGGGGCGGGCCTGTTCTCCACCTCGGCCCGGGCCCGCTACCGCGGCATCGAAGCCGCCGACTCGTTCGTCGTCGACCCCCACAAGTGGCTGTACGCCCCCTTCGACTGCGCCACGCTCATCTACCGGGAGCCGTGGCTGGCCAAGGCCGTCCACACCCAGGACGCCTCGTACCTCGACGTGATCCACAACGAGGTCTCCGAGTGGAACCCGAGCGACTACGCCTACCACCTGACCCGCCGGGCCCGGGGCCTGGCCCTGTGGTTCTCCCTCGCCGTGTACGGCACCGACGCCTACGCGGCGGCGGTCGACGCGTCGCTCGACCTGGCCCGGCGGGTCGCCGATCGCATCGACGGGACCGACCACCTCGAGCTCCTGCGCCGGCCGGACCTGTCGGTGGTGCTGTTCCGTCGCCCCGGCTGGACCGAGGCCGACTACTACGCCTGGTCCAGTCAGTTGCTGGCCGATCAGATCGGCTTCGCGGTGCCGACCAAGTGGGATGGCGAGACCGTGGCCCGCTTCTGCTTCCTGCACCCTGACACCACCATGGAGATGGTCGCCGAGATGCTGGCCCCGATGGCCTGAGGCCTGGCCGAAGGGTCAGGAGCCCGGCCGGCCCTCCCGGTGCCAGGCCGGATCGAGCAGGGGGGTGCCCGACGGAGGCTGTTGCGGCCGGTCACCGGATGTCCCGGTCCGGCGGCGGCGCCAGGCCACGCCGGAGAGGGCCTCGAGGACGACCCGGTTGCCGAGATAGGCGGTGATCTCGGCGTTGTCGTAGGGGGGCGACACCTCCACGACGTCCATCCCCGCCAGGGGCACCTCGGTGGCGATGCGGCGCACGGCGTCGAGCAGGGCCCGGGCGCTGAGCCCGCCCGGCTCGGGGGTGCCGGTACCGGGGGCGGAACCGGGGTCGACCACGTCCACGTCGACGGACAGGAAGACCCCGTCGCAGTCGTCGAGGGCGATGGCCATGGCCTCGTCCAGGCAGGTGTCGAGGCCGCGCGCCACCACCTCGGCCATCTCGTAGCTGCGCATCCCCTGCTCGGCCATCCAGGCCAGGGTCTCGGGTTCGGGCCAGTAGCCCCGCAGGCCGATCTGGAGGAACCGGTCGCCGCGCACCGCCCCTGACTCGATGAGCCGGCGCATGGGAGTGCCGTGGCCGACGAGGGAGCCGAGCTGGGTGTTGCCGGTGTCGGCGTGGGCGTCGAAGTGCATCATCGACAACCGGCCCCAGCCCACATGACGGGCCACACCGGTGGCGTCGGGCAGGGCGACGGTGTGGTCGCCGCCGAGGATCACCGGGATGGCCCCGGAGCGGGCCACCGCGGTGACGGCGGTCTCGAGGCGGGCGATGGACGTCTCGGTGTCACCGGAGGGCATCTCCACGTCGCCGACGTCGACCACGCCGAGCTCGACGAGAGGGTCGACCCCAAGGGCCAGATGGGGGCGGCGACCGTCGTGGGGGAGGTAGTCGGTGAGGCGGATGGCCTGGGGCCCGAAGCGGGCGCCGGGCCGGTGCGAGGTGCCACCGTCGAAGGGGGCGCCGATGATGACCGCGCCGGCGCCGGCCCAGGTGGCCGGATCGTCGAGGTCGGCCAGGGGGACGCCGACGAACGAGGCGTTGGGACCGTACAGGTTGCTCATCGCGGGTCTCCTGGGATCATGACGGGTGGCGGCCGGCCAGGACGTGGCCGCCCACGGTCCCGGTGCCGGCGGCCCTGCCGTGCCTGGCGGCGGGCCGGTTGCGGGTCAGGGTCACAGCCGGGAGGTGGCCTCCGTCAGCACGTCGCGGAGGATCTCGCCGATGTGGTCGAAGTGCTCCTGCTCGCAGATGAGCGGCGGGGCCAGCTGGATCACCGGGTCGCCCCGGTCGTCGGCCCGGCACACCAGGCCGTGGTCGAACAGGGCCCCGGAGAGGAAGCCGCGCAGGAGGCGCTCCGACTCGTCCTCGTTGAACGACTCGCGGGTGTCGCGGTCCTTGACCAGCTCGATGCCGTAGAACATGCCCTCGCCCCGGACGTCGCCGACGATCGGGATGTCGCACAGGCCGTCGAGGACGGCGCGGAGCTGGCGGCCCTTGGTGGCGGCGCCGGCGACGATGTCCTCCTTCTCGAAGAGGTCGAGGTTGGCCAGGGCCACGGCCGTCGACACCGGATGGCCACCGAAGGTGAACCCGTGACTGAAGCTGGCCGCCCCCGAAAGGAACGGCTCCATCAACCGGTCCGACACCAGCACCGCGCCGAGGGGTGAGTAGCCACTGGTGAGGCCCTTGGCACAGGTGATCATGTCGGGCTGGTAGTCGTACAGATCGGCGCCGAACCACGCACCGAGGCGGCCGAAGGCGCAGATGACCTCGTCGGAGACGAGCAGCACGCCGTGTCGGTCGCAGATCTCCCGGACCCGCTGGAAGTACCCGGGGGGCGGCGGGAAGCACCCGCCGGCGTTCTGCACGGGCTCGACGAACACGGCGGCCACCGTGTCCGGCCCCTCCATCTCGATCCGCCGCTCGATGTCATCGGCGGCCCAGCGCCCGAACGCCTCCAGGTCGTCGCCGTGCTCGGGCGCCCGGTAGAAGTTGGTGTTGGCCACCTTGACGGCGCCGGGGACGAGAGGCTCGAAGGGCTCCTTGATGGACGGGATGCCGGTGATCGACAGGGCCCCCATCGTGGTGCCGTGATAGGCGATGTCCCGGGAGATCACCTTGTAGCGACCGGGTTGGCCGACGGCCCGGAAGTACTGGCGGGCCAGCTTCCACGCCGTCTCCACCGCCTCGCCACCACCGGTGGTGAAGAACACCCGGTTGAGGTCGCCGGGGGCCAGGTTGGCCAGCCGCTCACTCAGCTCGATGGCGTTGGGGTGGGCGTAGCTCCACAACGGGAAGTAAGCCAGTTGGCCCGCCTGGTGGGCGGCGGCCTCGGCCAGCTCCTGGCGGCCGTGGCCCACCTGGACCACGAACAGCCCCGACAGGCCATCGAGGTAGCGCCGACCGCGGCTGTCCCACACCCACGGGCCCTCGCCCTTCACCATGATGGGCACGTCGTGGTCCCCGTAGGTGCTCATCCGGGTGAAGTGCATCCACAGGTGGCGCTTGGCCGCCGCCTGGAGGGTGGCGTCGTCGGTCTCGGTCTCGGGCGTCATCGCGTCCCCCATTGGTAGTTCTCCTTGGCCAGCTTCAGATAGACGAATGTCTCGGTGCTGCGGACGCCGGGCACCACGCGCACCTCGTCGACGACCCGCAGCAGGTGGGCGTCGTCCTCGCAGATGAGCTCGACGAGGATGTCGAAGCGCCCGGCGCAGACGACCACGTATTCGGCCTCGCCCACCCCGACCAGCTTCTCGGCGACGGGGCCGATGTCTCCATAGACGTTGACCCCGAGCATGGCCTGGCGGTGGAAGCCGATGGCGGCGGCGTCGGTCACGGCCGCGATCTGCACGATGCGTTCGTCGAGGAGGCGCTGCACCCGGAGACGGGTGGCGGCCTCGGACAACCCGACGGCCCGGGCGATGGCCGCGTAGCTGCGGCGGCCATCCTCCTGCAACTGCTCGATGATCCGCTTCGACAGGACGTCGAGGTGCCCATCGCCTTCGTCCCAGCCCGCGTCGGCATCCGAATCGAGAACCGGCACCGCCGGGGCTTCGCCTTTGGCGGTCCGTACCATCGACAAACGATTCTTGTGGTCGAGGACCAGTATGTCAAGGGAAAGCACAAGAGAGTGAAAGGTCAACAAAGGAATCCTTTGCAAGAGCCGATCGAACGGCTGCGTCGGGAGCCGATCGGGGTGTGCGCCCAGGTCACGCGTGGAACTACCCGCTCATGACACGGAACGGGCCCTGGTCCGTCCTCATCCCCGAGGACACATACCCCGACGAGATCGAGAAGATCACCGATTCCACCCTGGCGCCCGGCGAGGCCGGCGCCTAGAACTGGTCGTGTGGGCCCCGAAGGGACCCCCGACTTCAAGGAGCGACGTTGAAGATAGGCATCCCCACCGAGGTCAAGAACCATGAGTACCGCGTGGCGTGCACGCCCGCGGGTGTCCACGAGCTGGTCCGCCACGGCCACCACGTGATGGTCGAGGCCGGCGCCGGTCTCGGTTCGTCCATTCCCGACTCCGAGCTCACCGACGCCGGGGCCCGCCTGGTTCCCGACGCCGACGAGGTCTGGGGTGAGGCCGAGCTGGTGTTGAAGGTGAAAGAACCGGTCGCCGAGGAGTACCACCGCCTCCGGAAGGATCTGGTGCTGTTCACCTACCTCCATCTGGCCGCGTCCCGTCCCTGCACCGACGCCCTGCTGAGCGCGGGGACCACCGCCATCGCCTACGAGACCGTGCAGCTCCCGGACGGGTCCCTGCCCCTCCTGGCCCCGATGTCGGAGGTCGCGGGGCGGATGGCGCCCCTCGCCGGCGCCCACCACCTCCAGCGCGACGGAGGCGGCCGGGGCGTGCTCATGGGCGGCGTGTCGGGGGTGTACGCGGCCAAGGTCGTCGTTCTGGGCGCCGGCGTGTCGGGCATGAACGCGGCCGCCATCGCTCTCGGCATGCAGGCCGAGGTGCTGCTGTTGGACAAGAACATCGCCAAGCTGCGCGACGCCGACCGGATCTACCAGGGCCACCTGCAGACGGTGGCGTCCAACGCCTACGAGGTGGAGCGGGCCGTCCTCGACGCCGATCTGGTGATCGGGGCCGTCCTCGTCCCCGGAGCCAAGGCGCCGGTCCTCGTCCACGACGAGCTGGTGGCCCGCATGAAGCCGGGGTCGGTGCTGGTCGACATCGCCATCGACCAGGGTGGGTGCTTCGAGAGCTCACGGCCCACGACCCACGCCGACCCCGTGTACCGGGTCCATGAGTCGGTGTTCTACTGCGTGGCCAACATGCCGGGCGCCGTGCCCCACACCTCCACCTATGCCCTCACCAACGTGACCCTGCCCTACATCCTGGCCATCGCCGACAAGGGCTGGCTAGACGCCCTGCGGGCCGACCCGGGTCTGGCCGTCGGCCTCAACACCCATGACGGCTCGGTGACCTACCCGTCGGTGGCCGAGGCCCATGAGCTGACGAGCGTCGATCTGGCGGCCGTCCTGGGCTGAGGAGGACCATGGCCGGTGGGACGTGTGGCGCCGGTCCGCATCGGGTAGGGCATTACCCGGCTGGAAGAACCAGCAGACCAACCGGGGAGCGTGGCGGGCATGCGACGAGGTCGACGAGCAGGATTCACCCTGATGGCGGGTTGCGTGACCGCGGCGCTGATCGGAGCGGGATGCGGATCGTCGACTCCGATCGGCGCCCTGTTCCCCACCGCTTACGCGTCGACGATCAACGCCAAGTCGGCGAAGGTCACGATTGCTGCCGACATCAAGACCCCGAAGGGAGCGGTGACGTCGACCGGCTCTGGCGCCATCGACTGGGGCGCCCACCAGGCCCAGCTCACCGAGAACACCTCGGTACCAGGCGCGGCGGCGCCGGCGTCGGTGACCGAGGTGATCGACGGCACCGACCTTTACGTCCAGCTCCCTCCCGCCGCCCGCTCCGCGCTCGGCAACAAGCCATGGTTCAAGGTGTCCCTCGCCCAGTTCGAGGGCCAGCAGGGCGGATCGCAGGACCCCTCGCAGATCCTGTCGGTGCTCAACGCCAAGTCATCGTCGGTCACCAAGATCGGTACCGAGCAGGTCGGCGGCGTCAGCACCACCCACTACCGGGCCCAGGTCGACCCGACCAAGGCCGCCCCCAACGCGGGCCCGGCCGCCCGGAAGCTCCTGGCCCAACTCCCGGCCCTGACCGGGTCGCCCACCCTGCCCATCGACGTGTGGATCGACGGCACCGGCAAGGCCCGCCAGCTGCGCTACAGCCTGACGCTCAACAAGCCCCCAGCCGCGGCGCCACCCACCGCCAGCCAGGCGTTCCCGGAGACGACGACGATCACCCTCGGCCTGAGCGACTACGGAACGCCCGTGCAGGTGAACGTGCCGCCGCCGGACCAGGTCTCCACCCAGACCCTGCCCGGCCTCTCCGGCAGCCAGGGCGCCTGAGGAATCGAGCGACCAGCGCCCACCACCTACCGGGGGGTCAGGCGTGCCGCGAGATTCGTCCTCGCGGTGGTGGTGGCCGGGGGCTGCGCGGGGTCAGGTAATGGAGGTCCACGGGCGACGGGGAAGCCCCGACCTCCGGTGGAGCCGGCCACGACGACCACCGTCGCCGCCGCGACCACCGCCCCTCCCGTTCCGACGACGACCGCCGCGGCCCCTGCCCCTCCGCCCACCACGACGTGCCCGGCCAACCTGGCCCAGTCCCTGAGCCGGACTGACGGGGCCGCCCAGTTGCTCACCGTTGAGGCACCCGGCGCCACCAGCTCTGCGACCGTCACCGCCTGGACCCTGGGTGGGGGGTGCTGGCGCCGGGCGCGAGGCCCATTCCCCGCCCGGATCGGCATCGCGGGGCTCAGAGACGTCCGCCACGAGGGCGACGGCAGCACCCCTACGGGCATCTTCGGCCTCGGCGCCACCATGTACGGCACCGGCCCCGACCCCGGCGTCCATTACGCCTATCACCGTCTCGTCTGCGGCGACTACTGGGACGAGGACCCGACCTCGGTGCAATACAACCAATTCGTCCCCGTGGGCTGCGGTTCGGTCCCGAGCCTCGCCGGCGGCAGTGAGGCCCTGTGGAAGGCCCCGGTCGAGTACGCCTCCCTGGCCGTCATCGACTACAACACCGACCCCGTCGTCGCCGGCCGCGGCTCGGGGATCTTCCTGGCGGTGGCCGCCGGGCACCCCACCGTCGGCTGTGTCAGCCTGGCCCCGGGCGACCACAACACGGTCATGACCTGGCTCGACCCCGCCGCCCATCCCCGGGTGGTCATGGGCACGCCGGGCGAGATCACCGGGTTCTGACCGACCGCAGCAGCGGGGCCCGGCCGTCAGTGCACCGCGACCAGCAGCCAACCGAGCACCAGGTACAGCACCGCGCTGGTCACCGGACGACGGTCGAAATGGGTCAGCTTCAACGCCGCGCCGCTCAACGCCCCCAGCCACGCCGCCCCCAACACCACCTGTCCGGCTGTCCCCTTGACGGCAACAAGGCAGAAGGGGGTGTAACAGGCAGCGATGAACAGAAAGATCGTCGCATGATCGGCCCGCCGCAACTGCCGGCGCCGCGCCGGCGACACCGGCAGCAGGTGGTAGGCGGAGCTCACCCCGAACAGGACCGTCAGCCCGACCACATACAGGGCGATGCCGGCGCTCGGGCGGTGGGCGTACAACAGGACAGCCGCGGGCAGGGAGGCAACGAACGCCCCTAGGTGGAGGCGGCCCCGCCACCGAGGACACCTGTCGATGCCGCTCAGTCGCAGGACCCGGCGGGCGGGAGCCGGCTCGGCGAGGACCGCTTCGATCGCCACGGGCCCTGACCGTAACGGCGGGTCACCGGACGAACGCGAAGGTCAGCGAGGATCTTCGTGCTGTTGGCCCGGTCGTCGCCGGCTGTCTGCTCGTCGGCCATTTCGGGGCTCAGGCCCGGCGCTCCCACCCGGCCGGGGGTGACCTTTCAGGACGTCATGGTGAGGACCATGCGGAACCGGGCGTCACCACGGATCATGGTGTCGTAGGCGTCGGCGGCCTCGTCGAGGGTCCTGGTCTCGGTCATCGGGCGCACCCCGCTCAGGGCGCTGAAGGCCAGCGTCTCCTCCGAATCCTGCGAGGTTCCCGACGCGTGTCCCACGATGGATGCGCTCCTGCCGATCAGGGCAGCGGGTGGGACCTGGATCGGGTCCATGGACGCCCCGACCACAACCACTCGACCCCGCGGCGCCAGGCCGCCCACCACCGCCGACATGGCCTGGGGGTTGGTGACCGTCGCCAGCACCACGGCGGCGCCACCCAACCGGGCCAGCTCCTCAGCCGGGTCCTGAGCCGTGGAATCGATGTAGTGGTCGGCGCCCAGCTCGGCGGCAAGATCGGCCTTGTCGGTGCCCCGGGCGATCGCCACCGTCCGGTAGCCGGCTTTGACCGAGTACTGCACCCCCAGGTGGCCCAGACCGCCGATCCCCAAGATGGCGACCAGATCCCCGGGGTCGGCCCCGCTGTGGCGGAGGGCATTGAACGTGGTGACGCCCGCGCACATCAACGGCCCGGCGTCGACGGCGTCGATCTCGTCGGGGATGAGAGCCAGGGCGCTGGCGTCGATGGCGATGTAGTCGGCGTATCCACCGTCCCGGGTGACGCCCGTGATCGGCATGCGGATGCAGTTGATGAAGTCGCCCTTCCGGCAGGGGCGGCAATAGCCACAGTGGCCACCGAACCACCCGATACCGACCCGCTGGCCCGTCTCCCAGCCCTCGACCCCGTCGCCCAGGCCCTCGATGACCCCCGCGATCTCATGGCCAGGCACGAGCGGATGTGAGCTCCCCGGGTAGCCGCCCTCCTTGGCGAACGCGTCGCTGTGGCACACCCCACAGGCGTGGACCCGGACCAGCGCCTCACCGCGTTCGGGCTGGGGCACGTCGTGCTCAACCATCTCGAACGGCTTTCCCGGGCTGCTGACCTGCACGGCTCGCATGGTGGCCATCGGTGTCTCCTTTGTTCGTTCGCTTGCTACCTCGAAAGGGCGTGCCCAAAGCTCGACGGGTGGCAAACCCGTCCCTGTCCGGTGGCCTAGCTTCGTCTCCCGTGGCCGTGGCGCGCAGCAACCGGCGATGGCGGGCGAGGCTGGGGCTGGGGCTGGGGCTGGGGCTGGGGCTGGCCATGTTGGCCGGCGTGAGCCTGGTGGTGGCCGGTTGCGGCCATCCGGCCCCTTCCCCGACGGCGACTCCCGCCCCCGCTCCCGGTGCGAGAACTGCTCCCCTGTGCGGTTTCCGCTCCGGCCCCGGGGCGGTCGACAAGGTGCTGGTGATCTTCGAGGAGAACCACGACTACGGGACGGTCGTCGGTTCGCGTGACGCACCCAACCTCGACCGGGTCGCCTCCGGCTGCGGGCTGGCCACCAACGACGAGGCGCTCACCCACCCGTCCCTGCCGAACTATCTGGCCGCTGTCTCCGGACAGGACTATGCCCGCTCGCCGTTCGATGGGGACTGCACCCCCGGCGGGTCCTGCCTGATCACGGCGCCGTCCATCTTCGGCCAGGAAGTGGCGGCCGGGCACCCGTGGCGGTCCTACCAGGAGGGCATGCCCACGGCCTGCGACCGCTCCGGCTCCGGCTCGTACGCCCCGAAGCACAATCCTGCTGTCTACGCCGCCGATGCCCGGTCCACCTGCCAGTCGTCCGACCTGCCGCTGGGCACGGTCACCTCCGGGTCGCTGACCGGTGACGTGGTGGCGGGAAGGCTCCCGTCGTTCTCCATCCTCACCCCCAACCTCGACCATGACATGCATGACGGCACCGTGGCGGAAGGCGATGCCTGGCTGGAACCGTGGCTGGACCGGATCACCGCAGGGCCGGACTACCAACAGGGCCGGTTGGCCGTCCTCATCACCTGGGATGAGGGGTCCGGTTCGGGCCACAACCGGTCCCACGTTCCGCTCTATGTGCTGTCGGCGTCTACGCCGCCCGGGACCAGGGTGGGCGTGCCCCTCGACCACCTGTCGTTGCTGCGGACGGCCGAGCAGCTGACGGGGGTGGGCCCGCCCCTCGGGAGGGCGGGCGGGGCTGCGGCCTTCGCCAGCGCCTTCCACCTGGCTCCCTAGCCGTGCCCTGCCGTGCCCTGCCGCGCCCTAGCCGCGTCCCAGCCGGGGCGAGTTTGGCGCGGGTTGCGGGGTGGAGCGTGGCGTGACCCGGTGCCCGGGGTCCCCACCGGGGATGTCGTGGCGCCGATGACGGTGCTATGGAAGGTGGCGGCGCGGCGCCGGGGTGGGTGCTGGTGACGGCGTGGCGCCGGCAATGTGCCTGGATCCTGCTGTCGACGTGAACCGGATGTACCGATATCTCGGGGCTTGTGAACCGATTGTCACGCGTGGCGATACAAGCGGTGCGCGAGTCGGATGGGACCGGTACTTTCGGTTCACGTCGGCGGGGACGCCCGGCCTTCGGCGGGGATGCCCGCCGCCCCCGCCGGCGGGGACGCCCGGCCTCGGCTCGGCCCCGCCCCGGCCCCGGTCGACGCTCCGGCCGACGCCCCCCGGATACGCTCCAATGGTGACCAGCCTCGAGGAAGCCCGAGCCCTGGCTCTTGCCCTGCCCGAGACCACCGAGACGGCTCATCATGGGATGATGTCGTTCCGGATCCGCGGCAAGATCTTCGCCACGGTGCCGGATGTGAGGAACGTGCGGGCCATGGTCGACGACGAAGAGACCCGAGCCCTGGCGGCCTCGGAACCCGGCGTGTACACCGAGTGGTACTGGGGCAAGCGCCTGGCGTGCGTACAGATCGAGCTGGCATCGGTGACCTCCGAGGCCCTCCGGGAGGTGCTGGTCGACGCCTGGCGGCGCAAGGCACCCAAGCGCCTGGCAAAAGAGCACGGTCTGTAACTG
>JBPCNZ010000150.1:0-5140 GCA_051000755.1 Acidimicrobiales bacterium
CTCCAAGCTCATGCGCTACATCGCCTCCTACAACGAGACCGCCAACCCCTTCGCCTGGACCTATTCAGGACAGCCGCTCAAGGTGGCCGCCTGAACGCGCGCGGAACTGACGCGCGAGAGCACTAGCGCAATGGTCGGAGGAGCACCCACGGCTCGGCCGCCTCTTGCCTGCTGGGCCTGCCGGGCCGCCCCGGTCCGGCCGACCGTCGGCTCTCGCCGGCGCCGCACCGGCGCCCCCTCGCATCTCGCCCCTCGCCTCGGGCCTTGCCATGCTGTGGGCATGAGCCGGGACGAGACCACCGTGTATACCGACGGGGCCTGCTCGGGGAATCCGGGCCCCGGCGGGTGGGCATGGGCGGTGCCCGCCGGGGCGTTTCGCAGCGGGACCGAGGCCAGGACCACCAATCAGCGGATGGAGCTGCACGCCGTCCTCGACGCCGTCGGCTACTTCCCGGGACCCCTGGAGGTGGTCAGCGACTCCACCTACGTCGTCAATTGCTTCCGGGACCGGTGGTGGGAGGGCTGGTTGCGGCGGGGGTGGACCAACTCCCAGAAGAAGCCGGTGGCCAACCGTGACCTCTGGGAGCCGTTGGTCGATGCCTACCGGGCTGATCCCAACCGCATCCGGTTCCGCTGGGTCAAAGGTCACGGCAGCGACCCCATGAACGACCTTGTCGACCGGCTGGCGGTCGAGGCGGCCAGGACTCAGGAGGGCAGGGAGGGCGATGGGCCACCCACCAACCTCGGCCCGGCCGACTCCCCCGGACCGGGCGCGACCGCCACCGACGCCCGAGTTCCGGCGGGTCACCGCATCGTGGTGGCCGGGCTTCGCCCGCCTGCCCTCGGCGGCTACGGGGAGACCCCTATGGCCGTCTCGGTGCGCAAGCAGCTGGCCGACATCCTCGCCGCCAAGTCTCAGCTTCACCCCGACCTCGTCGTCGTGAGCGGTCTCGGTCTGGGAGCCGAGCAACTCGGGGCCGAGGCGGCCGCGGAGCTGGGGGTTCCCTATGCCGCCGCCCTCGCCTTTCCCGACCAGGACGCCACCTGGCCCGCGCCGAGCAAGGTCCACTTCTCCCAGCTGCTTCAGGGGGCGGTGACGACGGTGGTGCTGCAGGGTCGGCCGCCGACGGGGCGCCAGGCCGCCGGTGGGGCCCTGGCCCGGCGCGACGCCTGGCTGGCCCGCAACGCGGCGGAGGCCATCGTGGTGTGGGACCACTGCGACAGCGTCGTCGGGCGCCAGGTCCGCTCCCTCCAGGACCATCTGGGCGAGGAGGAGGTCTGGATCATCGAGCCGTAGATCCGGGCGGGATGGTCGGTTCAGCGTCGGGCCAGGCGCCGCCCGAGCCTGAGCACCGGCTGGATCTCCTCGATGCCGAGAGCCCGGGCTCCGAGTAAGTACACGCCGGAGCCGGCTCCGATCTCGACGATCAGGCGGCCGAGCAGACCGAGGGTGCCCCCGCCGCTCGGCAGGACGGAGCGGAGCACGGTCAGGACGACGCCCATGACGGCGGAGACGACGGCGATGCGCCACAGGGCCCGCACCGTGAGGGAGCCTCCGAGGGAACCGACCCGGCGGCGCAGGCCGACCGCAGCCACCACGGCGACGACCGAGTAGGGGATGGACCAGGCCAGGGCCAGACCTTGCACTCCCCAGGCGTGGTAGGCGGGATAGGTCGCCACCAGGCTGAGGAGGTTCTCGAGGGCGTACATCTTGAACATGGTCCTGGTGTCCTGCATGGCCTGATAGCCCCGCATGAGGAGCACGAAGGCGCTGAAGCCCGGCAGCCCGACCACGAAGCCGATGAGGGTCGCGCCCAGGACCTTGGCCCCGGCGGCGTGAACCTGACCGTGCTGGACGGCCAGGTTGATCAGGGGTTGGGCCAGCAGTGCGTACCCGACGGCCGCCGGCAGCAGGAACGCCAGGGTTACCCGCAAGCCACCGATCATCCGTTTGGCGAAGCCCAACCGGTCCCGCCTGGTCCATTTCTCGGCCAGGTCGGGGGTCAGCGCCGATGCGACGGAGACGGTGAAGAGGGCATAGGGCAGCTGGAAGAACTGGTAAGCGTTCTGATAGGCGGTGGCGTCCCCGGTTCGCTTTCCGGCGAAGACGAGGATGACGTTGAGCGAGACCTGGTTGGCGATGACGACCCCGAGGAGCCAGCCGGAGAGGCCGATGACCTGGCGCACCGCCGGATGGCGCAGGTCCCACACGGGGCGGAGGCGGACACCCGAGCGGATCATGGCCGGGACCTGGACGAGCAGCTGCACCACGTAGCCGAGCGTGGTGCCTATGCCGAGCACGGCGATGGCCCGATGATCACCCCGGAACACGCTCACGTCGGTGCTGTGGGCGACCAGGTCGGTCGCCCCGATGGCGATGATGGCGATGACGTTGTTGATCACGGGCGATAAGGCGGCCGTGGCGAACTGGCGCCGGGCGTTCAACAGAGCCGTGCTGACGACGATCGCTCCCAGGAAGAACACCTGCGGGGCGAACAAGTGGAGCAGTGACGTCCCGACCGCCCGTTCGTCGTTGGCCCCCGCAGCATGACCCTTCAGGGAAAGGTAGAAGCGGATGATGACGGGCGCGGCCACGACCAGCAGCACGGTGATCACGGCCAGAGCGGCGGCGATGGTCGTGAGGATGGCCGAGATAGCGCGGTCGCCCTCGTTGTGGTCCTTGTTCCGCAGCTGCTCGACGAAGACCGGCACCAGGCTGGCGGAGAGGATGCCGCCGAGCAGCAGGTCGTAGACGATGTTGGGGATGGCGTTGGCGTAGTTGTAGGCGTCATCGACGCCGCTCACGCCGAGGACAGCGAGGACGGCGATGACCCGGGCGAAACCGGTGAGCCGGGAGAGGAGCGTCCCCGCAGCCATGATGGCGCTGTTGCGACCGAGCGACGCTGCCTGGGAGGGCATGGCCGCTCGACTGGAGGGGGGTGCGACCCGGCTCGGTTGGGGTCCCCGCTGCTGGCCACTCTGCGGGTGACGGACCGGTCCTGACGGGGCGGGCGGCGCTGAGGGCCGGCGGGGCCGCCCGTCCGGCGCCGGCGTATCCGGGGGCTGGGGCCGCGGGCCCGGTTGACGGGTCCGGCTCTGCGGTTTTCCGTCCGGAGTCGCCGGCCTCCTCGGTGGGCCTTCCGGCGGACCCTGAGTCCGGCCCGGGTGCACGGGGGAACGCGGCTGGCCGGGGTAGATCGGCGGTGGGGGACGGCGCGGTCGGGCTTGGGGAGCATCCGGGGTGGGGGCCTCCGGCGGGGGACTGGATTTGGGCTCGCGAGGCCTCGGTGCCGGAGCCTGGGGCGCCCGGGCCCGGGGCAGCGGTGACCCTTCGCCGCCAGGCTCAGCCAATCGTTGGCGCTCATCTTCATCGATCCGGATGGGCCGGAGCAGACCACCGGTGAGGTCCTGGTCGAACAGCTCACCGGGCTGGCTCATCCCGCCATGGTCGTCGAGGGGGCGCGCTGAGTCCAGTACCGGGGCCCGCCCGCCCCGAGAGTGCCGCGGGGGCGGCGTATCGTGGCGCTCATGCGTTACGTCGAGGTGGGTGGGACGAGACTGTCGGTCATCGGGCTCGGCACCTGGCAGTTCGGCTCCCGGGAGTGGGGTTACGGCCGCGATTACGCGTCTGGTGAAGCCGGGGCCATCACCAACCGCGCCCTGGATCTGGGCATCAACCTCATCGACACCGCCGAGCTCTACGGCTTCGGCCAGTCCGAGCGCATCGTCGGCCGGGCCCTTGCGAACCGGCGCCACGAGGCCTTCGTGGCCACCAAGATCGCCCCGTTCGTACCCTTCGACCCGGTCATCGGCCGGCGAGCTCGGGGCAGCGCCCGCCGCCTCGGCATCGACCGCATCGACTTGTACCAGGTGCACTGGCCCAACCCGCTGTTCCCCGCCGCCCCGATGTTCCACGCCCTCGGCCGCCTTCGCCGGCAGGGGCTGTTCGCCCACGTCGGGATCAGCAACCACTCGCTGACCGGCTGGCGCCAGGCGGAGAGGGACTTCGCCGGTCCGGTCCTGTCCAACCAGGTCAGCTACAGCCTCGCCGTGCGCTCACCCGAGACCGACCTGCTCGGCTGGGCCCAGGCCAACGATCGTCTCATCATCGCCTACAGCCCCCTGGCCCAGGGCCTGCTCTCCGGCCGCTACTCAGCGTCAAACCCGCCTGGCGGCGTGCGGGCCACCAACGCCCTGTTCCTCCCCGAGAACCTGGAACGGGCCGCAGGCCTGCTCGGCTCCCTGCGATCCATCGCCGCCGCCCACGACGCCTCACCGTCCCAGGTGGCGTTGGCCTGGTTGGTCCGCCGGCCGAACGTGGTGGTCATACCCGGGGCGTCGAGCGTGGTCCAGCTCGAATCGAATGCCGCGGCCGCCGATCTGGATCTGACCGATGAGGAGGACCGGGAGCTCACTGGGGCCAGTGATGCGTTCCGGCCCCGAACCGGCCCCTCGGCCGTCCCGAACCTGGTCAAGGCTCGCCTCCATCTCTGAGGGCGGCTCCCACGGCGGACGGTCGGGGCCGCCCGGGCCGCCCGGGCCGTGTTGGGAAGGCGAAGGCTCCCCGGAAGCCCCCGACGTGAACCGTTTGTACCGGTTTTCGCTCGGTTGCGAACCGAAAGTACTGCCAGACAGTACATACGGTTCTCGGTGCTCAGGCACCGGTACAAACGGTTCACGTCGGGACCGAGTGGCCACGGAGTGGCCACTGCGTGGGGAACGGGGACCCGGGTGGGGACCGGGGATTCGCGGCGGAGGAGCGGTGGCGCCCGACAGGGAGGACGCGGGGCGGCGCGCGGCGCAGACGCCTCAGGCGCCGGGCCCCGGCCGGTGCTCGGAACCCTCGCCGAAGGTGATGGTGAGCAGCCGACTGTCCTGAGAGGCCTCCAAGCGGTGCCACACGCCAGCGGGGATGACACAGACCTGACCGGCTTCGAAGTCCACCCGGTGGTCCCCGTCGTCGCCCTCGAGAACCGCGGTCATCACCCCCGCCATGCAGAGATGGACCTCATCACCACGGGGATGGACCTCGCTGTGGGCGGCGGAGGGCAACCCCGGATCGGCAGAAAACAAAGAAGCAATCATCAGCCACCCCGGTGGTGGTAGCTGCCCACTCATGGCATTGGGCCAGAACTGATCA
>JBPCNZ010000151.1:0-59560 GCA_051000755.1 Acidimicrobiales bacterium
CCACCCGCCAGCCCGCCACCCGCCGCTCGGCGCCTCAGAGGTCCCCGACCGCCCGCCGGGCCCGGGCCAGTGAGGCCGGCCCCGTGGTGACAAGGGCGGCCAACGAGATGGCGACGCCGCAACCGGCGGCCACCAGCCAGCCCGCGTGGCTGGCATCGGTGAATGCCCGGTGCACGGCGTTGACCACCGCCGGGTCGCGGCCGGCCGCCCCCGACAGCGCCGTCGAGCCGATGGTGGCATGGGCGACCTGGCTGCGCACCCCGGCCGGCACGGACACGCCATGGAGACGGAGGGCGATCTCCCGCTGGAAGCGGGAAGTGACTACGGATCCGAGGATGGCCACCCCCAGGGCGCTGCCGACCTGGCGTGCGGTCGAGGTCACGGCCGCCGCCACACCCGCCTGACCGCCCGGCATCCCCGCCAGGGCGGTGTTGGTGATCGGCGGATTGACCATCCCGAACCCCAGGCCGAGGAGCACGTAGCCGATCGCCAGATACCGGTAGTCGACATTCGGCGTGTCGAAGGCCAGCACGGCGGCTCCCGCGGCCAGGAACAGCCCGGCGGCCGCGAGGGGGATCCGGGTCCCCCGCCTCCCCACCAGGCGGCCGGTGAGGGGGGCCACCAGGGCGATGATCACGGTGGCCGGCAGGGTGGACACCCCGGCGACGAGGGCCGAGTCGCCGCGCACCTCTTGGAGGTAGAGGGTGTTGAGGAACAGGTAACCGGCCAGGATCAGAAACCCCAGCATGGCCATGATGGCCGCGCCGGACAACGGCGGGCTGCGGAAGAAGCGGAGCTCGAGGAGCGGTTGGTCCCGTCGTTGCTCGACCTTCACAAACGCCACCAGGGCGGCGATCGCCACTGCGAAGCAGCCGACGATGACCGGTGACGTCCAACCGTAGGTGGGCCCTTCGATGATCCCGTAGACGAGGGCGCCCAGCACCACGATGGCCAGGACCTGCCCGGGGGGGTCGAGCTTGCGGGGCCGGTCGGAGCGGGACTCGGGCACCATGCGCCAGGTCAGCGCGGCGGCGACGGCGCAGACCGGAAGGTTGACCCAGAAGATGGAGCGGTACCCGAGGCTGTCGATGAGCACGCCGCCGAGGATGGGGCCCATCGCCGCGCTCAGGCCGAAGACCCCGCCCCACACCCCCACGGCGCCGGCCCGCTCCCGCCGGTCGGTGAAGACCGATGAGATGATCGACAGCGAGTTCGGGTTGAGCATCGACCCGCCGACGGCCTGGAAGATGCGGGCGACCACCAGCAGAGTCAGGCTGGGAGCCAGGCTGCAGAGCAGCGAGCCGATCCCGAAGATGGTGAGGCCGACGAGGAACATCCGTCTCCGACCGAAGCGGTCCCCGAGGGACCCAGAGAGCAGCAGCAGACAGGCCAGCACCAGCAGGTAGGCGTCGATGACCCATTGCAGGCCGGACACCGACGCATGGAAGTGGTGCTGCAGGGTCGGCAGGGCCACGTTGACGATGGTGTTGTCGAGGCTGACGATGAACAGGCTCAGGCAGCAGACGGCGAGGACGCCGAGTCGTCGGCGCCTTCCGGGCGCGTACGTCGACCCCGACGGACCGGATGGCCCCGACGGACCGGATGGCCCCGACGGACCGGAGTGATCACCCGAGCCGGTGTCAGCGATGGTTACGGGGGACCTCTGGTCACACCCTCAGCCAGGGCCGCGGCTGCCACCGCGGTGGCCACGCTGTCGGCCACGCCGGGCTCGAACACGCTGGGAACGACCTCCTCGGCGCCGAGCCGGCCGGACGGCACGGCGTCGGCGATGGCCTCGGCGGCGGCCAGCTTCATACCCTCGGTGATCCGGGTGGCACCAGCGTCGAGCGCCCCCCGGAAGATGCCGGGGAAGCACAGCACGTTGTTGATCTGGTTGGGGTAGTCGCTCCGTCCGGTGGCCATGACGGCGGCCACCCCCTCGGCCTCCTCGGGCAGGATCTCGGGAACCGGGTTGGACAGGGCGAACACGATCGGACCGTCGGCCATGGTCAGGAGATCTTCGCGGTGCAACAGACCAGGGGCGCTGACTCCGACGAACACGTCGGCGCCGGCCAGCAGGTCGCCGAGGGTCCCGGAACGGCCCTGCTGGTTGGCGTGGTCGGCCAACCACTGCTTGGACGGGTCGAGGTCGTCGCGGCCGCGATGGATGGCCCCTTTGCGGTCGGCGGCCACGATGTCGGTCACCCCGGCGTTCATCAGGATCTTGGTGATGGCAACCCCCGCGGCGCCGGCCCCGGAGAGGACGACACGCAGGTTGCCCATGCGCTTGTTGTTCAGCTTCAAGGCGTTGCGCAGAGCGGCCAGCACCACAACGGCGGTGCCATGCTGATCGTCGTGGAAGACCGGGATATCGAGCAACTCGATCAGGCGTTGCTCGATCTCGAAACAGTGCGGAGCGGCGATGTCCTCGAGGTTGATGCCCCCGAACATCGGCTCCATGCGTTGCACGGTCTCGATCAGTTCGTCGGGACTCGACACCCGCAGGCAGACCGGCACGGCGTCGACACCGGCGAAGGACTTGAACAACACGGCCTTGCCTTCCATGACGGGCAGGGCCGCCTCCGGACCGATGTTGCCGAGACCCAGCACGGCCGTGCCGTCGGTGACGACCGCCACGGTGTTGGCCTTCATGGTGTAGCGATGCACCAGGGTCGGAGTGGCGGCGATCGCCGTGCAGACCCGGGCCACGCCGGGCGTGTAGGCCATGGCCAGGTCGTCCCGATCGGCCAGAGGGGAACGTCCCTCGATGGAGAGCTTCCCCCGTTCGTGCAGGCCGAAGGTACGGTCCTCTACCTCGAGCACCTGGACGCCATCGACGCCCCGGGTGGCCTCCACGACCTCATCCATGTGTCCTTCGGAGGGGCAGAAGACGACAACGTCACGCGTGACGGTCGCCCCGTCCGTGGCCACGATCTCGATGCCCACCATGCTCCCGCCGGCGGCGCCAACGGCGGTGGCGAGGAGCCCGAGGATGCCCGGACGGTTACGGAGTTGAACCCGGACGCGGACCGAGAAAGCGGCGAGTGGCGTGGCCATTGCCAGAGCGTACCGACCCCGGAGCGGTCCCTTCGGGCGCACCGCTCGGACGGGATCCTTGCCGATGTGGCACCAGGCACATACGGTGGTGGGCAAGAGGGGGCGTTCGGGTCGAGGTTGGCCGGGTCTCGGGGGGGACGAACGGCCACCTCGATCCGAACGGCTTCCCCGCCCCAGGGTCAGGCCGCCCATGAGGGTCAGGCCGCTCACGAGGGTCAGAAATCGTCAGCGATGATGCGCTCGAAGATCGGTAAGGCCCGGTTGACGATCTCCCGCTCCTCGTCGCTCAGGCCCTGCAACCGCTCGGCCAGATAGGCGTCACGCCGGCTGCGGGTCTCAGCGATGAGCGCCTCGCCGGTCGGGGTTATCTCCAGCCGGGACACCCGCCGATCCGTCGAATCGTGGCGCCGGCGAACAAAACCCTGCTCCTCGAGCCTGGCCACGATCCGTGTCATGGACGGCGGCGCAATCCGCTCCGTGGCGGCCAGTTCCCCCAGTGACGCGGCACCAGCCCGGTAGATCGAAGCCAGGGCGGACATCTGTGACGCGGTGACCTCCCCCACCGACTCCTGGCGAAGCCTGCGGGACATGCGCAGGATGACCAGGCGGAGATGGCTGGACAACGAGGGAGCCTCGTCGAGGTCCGGGCTGCTGTCGAGGTCCGGGCTGCGGTCGAGGACTGGGCTGCTGTCGAGGACTGGGCTGCTGTCGAGGACTGGGCTGCGGCGGCCTCCGGTGCTCGGCGCCGGCGTGACGTCCATCCCTGGATGATAGCCGACCCTTAGCGAGGCGAAGCATCGCCGCGGGTCCGGCGTGCATCCCCCATCGGGGCAGGCCGTGTCAGGATGATCGCCGTGGCCATGCGTGAAGACTGCCGGCATTTTCAGAGCCGGACCTATGACACTGGTGAAGTCGCCCGCTTCTGCGTGCTCAACCTGGCTCCCGAGGCTCCGTGGCGCTGCCCGCAGGGCTGCAGCAGCTACCAGCGCGACATCATCGACGCCACCTTCGTCACGGGTTCCCTGGTCCGCCCCCCGGTGGAGGCCGAACCTGACGAGACCCCCGATGACATCGCCTCCATCCTCGACAGCGCCGATGCCATCGTCACGGCCGCCGGTCCCGACATCGTGAACCAGATCGATGCCGAGCGGGCCAGCCGCCGGTGGTGGCAGGTCTGGAAGCGCCGAGGCGACGGCGACGGTGGTGGCTTCCACCTGAGCAACCGCTGAACTGCGTGGTCACCTGCGCGCCCCGCGCCACCGGTCGCCGTCGGGCCCTGGGAGGGCTCCTCGTCGCCGTCGCTCTGGGAGTGGGGGCCTGTGGGTCGAGCGGCGCCTCGCCGACCCGTCGGAGCCAACCATCGGCGACCTCGCCCCCCTCGTCCGCCACCCCCTCGACGCCAAACTCGTCGTCGCCCTACCGCTGGGCCCAGGACAGCGCCGCCAGCCTCGACATCGGCGGCGGGCCGACCACGTCCCTGGCTGATGTCGTGGCGCCCAACGCCGGTTCGCCGTGGCAGATCGCCGGCACCAGGACCAACCCTGACGGCACCACCACGGCAACCGTGTGGGCGTCCCCCGACGCCATCACCTGGACCGCCACCCCCCTGACCCTGCCGGGCACCAACAGCCAGGCTCGGGCCGCGACGACGGCGGGAACCAAGACCGTGATCGTTGGCTCGTCGGGCACCGCCAAGGATCAACGGGCCGCGGTGTGGGAGTCGCCAACGCCCGGGGCGGCGTTCCGCCAGGTCGACGCCCCGGGGGTCTTCGGCGGTCCCAGCTCGACGTCGGGCAGCGACAGCGACGCCACGGGAGCCACCGGCGGAGGAAGCGCCGCCATGGACCTGGTCGCCGCCGGCGGCCTCGGGGTCTTCGCATCGGGCACGGCGGGCGGCCAGGACGCCGTGTGGTACTCGACCGACGGTCTCCACTGGAGCAGGCTCAAGGGGGCGGAGCAGGTCATCAACGGGGCCACCACCCCGCGCATCAACGCCCTCTTGGTTGCATCCAACGGCGTGTACGCGGCGGGCTCGGTGGCTGACGGATCCGCCACCGACGCCTCGGTGTGGAGCTCCACGGACGGCATCACCTGGGAGCAGGTCCGCACGGCCCAGGACAGCTTCACCGGAGACGGGAACCACACCATCAACGGTCTGGCCAGCCTCGGGACCGGGCTGGTGGCCGTCGGCGCCGTTCGGTCCGGCCAGGCGTGGTCACCGGCGTCGTGGATCTCCCCCGACGGTCACAGTTGGAGCGAGGCGTCCCAGTCGTTTCCTCTCGGCGCCGGACCTCGTTCGGACAGCAGCGGCACCGAGGTGAACGGGGTGGCCTCAGCCACGACGGACACTGGCCGGACCGTGTCGTCGGGGCACCTGGCCGCCGTCGGTGGGAGTCCATCGGCCCAGCGGCTGTGGGCGTCTCGCGACGGTACCTCGTGGAGCGAGGTCGCCCTTCCCCCCAACGCCGCCAGTGCCGCCGACTGGCGGGCCGGGCAGGTAGCCACCGATGGGTCGACCACCATCGTTGTCGACAATTCGACCGGTTCGCCCCGGGTGCTCGTCGATCGCCCCCAGGGTTGGACCGAGGTCTCGGCCGACCCGGCGATGTTCGGGCCTCCCCGCTCGACCGCCACCCCGGCGCGCCTGCTCACCGAGGGAACGACGATGGTCCTGTTCGTTCGCGTCGATCAGCCGGGCCAGGTCCTGGGGACCGAGACCACATCTGCAGCGGTGTTGACCTCGCCGGACGGCACCAACTGGACGGCGGCAGATCCCGCACCCTTCGCCGGTCATTCCCTGGGTGACGCCACCACCCTGGCCAACGGGCTGGTCGCCGTGGGCCACACCTCGGCGCTGACGTCCACCCTGGCCGCCGGCCCGACCGGTGCCAGCGCCTGGTTCTCCCCCGACGCCAGGACCTGGATGCTGAGCCCGGAACCGCCGACCACCTTCGGCGGCGCACCGCAGGGCGCAGCTCGCGCCGACGCCGTGACCCGGCTGGGGTCGATGGTGGTAGCCGTCGGCCGCCAGGCGGCGGGTCCCGGAGCGCCGGACGATCAGGCTGTGGCGTGGACCAGCGCCGACGGTCACGTGTGGTCCCCGCCCAGCACGCTCGACGGCACTGCCGGCCTGGGCATCGAAGATCCCGAGGGCGTGTGCGCCGGACCGCAATCGGTCGTCGCCGTCGGCGGCGGAGTGACGTCGGGACCGGGCAGCCAGGCCCTGGCCTGGTCCTCGAATGACGGCGTGCACTGGCAGGCGGGCACGGTGAGCCCCACGCCCGTCCCGTTGGTCACCGAGACGATGCAGAGCTGCATCACCACCGGCAACGGCTACATCGCCTTCGGATCGACCCAGAGTCCCGGTGGCACCGTCGACGCCGCGGTGTGGTACTCCAACAACGGCACACAGTGGACCCGCCAGACGGTGGCTGCCTTTAGCGGTTTCGGTCTCGGTCCCATCAAGGATCTTGCCGTCGGAGGCACGACCTGGCTGGCCGTGAGCGGCAGCGGCCACCTGACCACGGCGTCGGGTGGCAACCTCGGCATCTGGCGGACCGGCGACGCCGGGTCGTCGTGGCAGCGCATCGACACAACAGGGGCTCCGTGGACGGCCAGCCAGACGGCCTCGGTCGACCGGGTCGCCCTGGACGGATCCAACGCCGTGGTGGCCGGCCAGATCGACGGCCGGCTCACGGTGTGGCTGGGGACGGCCTCGACACCGCCCAGCCCCGGTTGACCGGGGCCCTCAGCGATCGACGAGGACGGCTCCAACCCTCTCGTCGGCGTTGGGCACCGGGGTGGCATAGCCGTCCGAACTGGTGGCCAGGTCCAGGTCGATGCCCGGTTCGGGACCAGAGGTGAACACCGTCTCGCACGGGACCAGCATCGGGACGTCGGTGCGGTAGTAGGTCATGGTCGACAGCGGCGGCGAGTAGGCGTGCACGCTGGTGGCCACGCCCGGTCCCGCGTTGCCCAGATTATGGGCGTAATCGGGGCCGAACCAGCAGGCCCGATCCTGCACATGATCGCGACGGCGGCCTCCGGCCCAGTGCTCGACGGATCCGTACCGTTCGGTCAGCGTTCCCTCGGTGACCACGAAGGCCCCCGAGGAGCCGCCATGGTCGTGGACTCGGGTGTCCTGGCCGGGCTGCCACCCGAGCAACCACACCTCGACGCTGCGCGACCAGTGGAGCCGGATGTACCAACGGTGATCGAAGTCGTGGCGCACGACCGGGCGCCACAGGGTGTCCTGGCGGCCGATCCGGGTGACCAGGGCGGCGAGCTGCCGGCGAGTGAGGCGGGCCTCCCCGAAGGCCAGCTCATCAACGACGGCGGTGACGGATGGGGGGCATGTGGTGCTCAAGACCCTCACGGGGCACATCTCCTGTATTATGGAGAAGGTCCCGCAGCATCATCACCGCATGCAGTGGTCAAGGCATGTAGAGATCAAGCCAGACGCGACCTTCTCGGCTTGTTCACCATCTGCTCGACCGCGTTGCCACGGCCTCACCGACGGAAAACCGGCGTCTGCCCGAACCACGTGTCCCCGACGAGAGAACTCTTGACTCGGCGAGACCTATTCTACCACCAGTTGGGGGGGTCCCCGCCGATGGAGATCACTAAGGAACAGCGGGCCGCCGTCGCCGAGGTCATCACCAAGCTCGAACGCGACTTCTACGGCCGGGGCCCCACCTCGGTGCGGGTGTCGGTGAGCACGGGCGACCCGGAGTTGATCACCGCGCTGTCCACCGACCGCCTCACGATCATGGACCGGACCCTGGTCAACCGGGGCATGGTGACCGAGGTGATCGCCCACCATCAAGCGGTGCACCAGGCCACATCCGCCGAGTTCTGTGACGGCGTGGCCCAGATCGTCGGCCGCCAACCGTCCTCCTACCTGGCCCAGCTGGACCCGGCCACCGGCTATGCGGTGCGGGTCTTCGTCTTCGCCGACGCCGACAACGACGAGGACTGACCCCCGCCGACGGCGGCCGAGCGCCCAGCCGCCCCCGGCGGCCCCCGACAGCCGAGCCCTCAGGCGGCGGCACCGACCTCGAAGGCGGCCCACATCCGGGCGTAGGTGGCCCCGGCGGCCAGAAGCTCGTCGTGGCTTCCGGTCTCGACGACGACCCCGTCGGCGAGGACCACGATGCGGTCGGCTCGGCGGGCGGTCTGGAGGCGATGGGCGATGAGGACCGTGGTCCGGCCGTGGGCCACGACACCCATGGCCCGGCTGACCTTCGCCTCGGTGGCCAGGTCGAGGTTGGACGTGGCTTCGTCGAGGAGGAGGATGGCGGGGTCCACCAGTTGAGCGCGGGCCAGGGCGATGAGCTGGCGCTGGCCGGCCGACAGGCTGCGCCCCCGCTCGCTCACCCCGTCGAGGTAACCGTCGGGGAGGCCGGCGATAAAGTCATGGGCGCCGACGGCGCGCGCTGCGGCCTCGACCTCCGCGTCACTTGCCTCGTCGTAGCCGTAGGCGATGTTGTCCCGGATGGTGCCGGAGAACAGGTAGGCCTCCTGGGGCACATACCCCAGCTGATGGCGGTAGGCGGCCAGGTCGAGGGTGCGGAGATCATTCCCGTCGACCAGGACCCGCCCCGCCGTCGGGTCGTAGAACCGGGTCAGGAGCTTGATGACCGTCGACTTGCCCGCGCCGGTTTCGCCGACCAGGGCCACCGTCTGGCTGGGTTCGATGTCGAACGTCAGGCCCCGCAACGCCTCCTCCCCAGTGCCTCCCGGGTAGGCGAAGCGGACGGCGTCGAAGCGCAGTGAGCCGGTGAGCGGCCCGGGATCGACGGGATTGGTGGGAGCGACCACCAACGGCTGGATGGCCATCAGCTCGTTGATCTGGCGCATCGACGCCCCGGCCTGCTGGTAGGAGTCGAACGTCTGGGAGAGCTGCTGGATGGGGGCGAAGAACAGGTCGAGGTAGAGCAGGAACCCGATGAGCTCACCGGAGGTGAGCGAATGTTGGGCCACGAACACCGATCCGACTCCGAGCACCACCGCGGAGGCGGCGTCGGAGAGCATCTGGACGAACGGGAAGTACAGGGCCACCAACCGCTGGGCGGACAGCCGGGCGTCGAGGTAGCGGTTGGCCAGGGTCCGGAAGTTGGCCTCGTTGCGGTCCTGGCGGACGAACGCCTGGGACTCCCGCACCCCCGAGAGGCTCTCGGCCATGTTGGCGTTGACCACGCCGATCTCCTCCCGGGCCCGGCGGTAGGCCCGACCGGAGAGGGTGCGGTACACGAGCGTGGCTGCCACCAGGGGGATCATCACCGACAGGGTGATGAGGCCCAGCTTCCAGTTCCATACGACCAGGGCCAGCCCGACGCCGACGAAGGTGAAGAGCGCGACGAGGGCATTGATCAACCCTGTCTGCAGCAGGTTGGAGAAGGCGTCGACGTCGGTGGTCATGCGGGTCAGGATCCGCCCCACCATCTCCCGATCGTAGAAATCGATCGACAGTCGTTGGAGGTGGGAGAAGATCCGGACCCGGAGGGCGAACAGAAGGCGCTCCGCCGTTCGCCCCGTCACCAGGACCTGGGCGATCGAATCCCCCAGGTCGGCTGCGGTGACCAGGGCGAATGCCACCGACGCGACGGCCAGGGCGCCGACGGAGGCCTTGGCCACACCGTCGTCGAGGCCGGCGCGGATGAGCACGGGGCCGAGCAGGGTGGCGACGGAGTCGATCAGGACCAGGGCCAGCCCGGCGGCCAGGGGCTTGCGGAAGGGGCGCAGGAAGTTGCGAAGGGTGAAGCTCGGATCGTGATCGGCCTCGATGCTGACGTCGATGTCGGGGACGTCGCGGATGGGCGGGAGGGCGGCGACCTGGGCCATCAGCTCGGGGGTGGCGGCCAGGGTCCCCATCCAGTTGTGGCCCGCTCCCGCGCCCGCCGCTCCCGCCGCCCCCGCGCCCGCCGCGCCCCTGGACGTCCCTCCCCGTCCCCGGCCCAGGCCAGGCCCCAGGCTGGCGGCCCTCGGCCCGAGGACGCCGTTGCCGCCGAGCGAGCCTTCCGGGGAGGGCGCCTCGGTCCACAGCGACGGCGTCACCCCGTCGATCTGGGCCTCGCGGCCCATGGCCTCCTCGTCGGGCGCGAGGGCGCCGCCCTCCCCCTCGATGTCGTCGCCCGGCCCGGCCAGCAGGAGCCGGTAGGTCCGGCACCGTTCGATGAGCTCGGAATGGCTGCCCAGGTCGATGACCCGGCCGCCGTCGACGACCGCCACCCGGTCGGCCAGGCGCAGCGTGGAGCGGCGGTGGGCGACGAGCAGGGTGGTCCGCCCCCTCATCACCTGGCGCAGGGTGGCGTGGATCTCCTCCTCGATCCGGGCGTCGATGGCACTGGTGGCGTCATCGAGGACCAGCATCCTCGGGTCGGTGATCAGGGCCCGGGCCAACGCCACCCGCTGGCGTTGCCCACCCGAGAGGCTGAGGCCGCGCTCGCCCACCAGGGTGTCGTAGCCGTCGCTCATGGCGGTGATGAACTCGTGGGCCTCAGCGGCCCGGGCCGCGGTGACGACCATCTCGTCGGTGGCGTCGGGCCGGCCGTAGGCGATGTTGGCCCGGATGGAGTCGGAGAACAGGAAGCTCTCCTCGAACACCACGCCGATCTGGCCCCGCAATGACTCCAGGGTGACGTGACGGACGTCGGTGCCGTCGATCCTCACCGCTCCGCCCCCGACATCGTAGAAGCGGGGTAGCAGCAACGAGACCGTGGACTTGCCCGATCCCGACGTGCCGACCAGGGCCACCGTCTCGCCCGGGCTCACGTGCAAGGTGAAGTCGTCGAGCACCGGTCGGTCGGGGGCGTACCCGAAGCTGACGTGGTCGAAGAGGATGTCCCCGCTCGCCGGTGCCAGTCGCCCGGCATCGGGCGACTCGGTCACGACCGGGTTGGTGTCGAGCAGATCGAGGACCCGTTCGGCGCCGGCCCGCGCCTGCTGGCCGACGAGCAGCAGGGCGGCGAGCATCCGGGCGGGCGCGGCTAGTTGCACGAGGTAGGTGGCGAACGCCAGGAACGTCCCCACCGAGATCTTGTGATGGATGGCCAGGTACCCGCCGAGGGCGAGCACGCCAACCTGCCCGGCGACCGGCAGGGCGGCCAGCAGGGGCTGGTAGCGGGCCTGGTAGCGGACGGCCCGAACCCGCGACCCGTAGAGGATCCGGGCCCGGTCCACGAGGTGCCACAGCTCGCGCTCCTCCTGCCCGAAGCCCTTGACGACGCGGACGCCGGAAACGGCCTCCTCCACGACGACGGCGACCTCACCCTCGCGCTGCTGGGAGTCCCAGTTGGCCGGGAAGGTCCGCTCCCGCATGCGCAGGGCGGTGAAGAACAGCCCGGGCACCACCAGCAGGCTCACCACGGCCAGCAGGGGCGAATACACGAACATGATGACCAGCGAGCCGATCAGCAGCAGCACGTTGCCGGCCATGAGGGGCAGGAAGGCCAGGAGGCCTTGGAGGAGAGCGACGTCGGAGTTGGCACGGGACACCAACTGGCCGGTCTGGAGCTGATCGTGACGGGCGAAATCGAGCCGTTGGAGCTGGTCGTAGATGGCGTTGCGCAGGTCGTACTGGACGTCGAGGCCGACCCTCCCCCCGACGAAGCGGCGCACGTAGGCAGCCCCGAAGGTGACGACGGCGGCGATGGCGAGCACGATCATCCACGGGGCCAGGGGGGACCGATGGGCGATGATGACGTTGTCGATCACCTGGCGCTCGACGGCAGGGACGGCCGCGGTGATGGCGCTGCCGATCAGGGCGAAGCCGAAGGCGAGGATGACCTTGCGCCGGTGCGGCCTGAGCCACGGGGCCAGGCGGCGGATCCATCCTCGTCGCGGCCCGGCCGGCGCCGGCCGGTCAGAGGCGGCCTGATCGGCGGCCTGATCGGCCGCCGGCACGGCCGTGCTCATGAGTCGACGTCCGGTTGCTGCCGGCGGGCGGCCAGGCGGGCGTCGAGCACCCGGCCCAGCTCGGCCAGGGCGGCGACGACGACCCCGGGCTGATCGCAGCCGGCGACCAGTCCGTGCAAGGCGACGGCCATGGCCGCCTCGGTCTCCTCCAGGGCGGCGCGCCCTTCGGGGCTGACCTCCAGCCGGGTCACCCGACGGTCACCGGTGGACGCACCGCGAACGAGCAGGCCCCGGCAGACGAGAGAGTCGACCATGGCGGTTATGGTCGGCTTGGCCAGATCCAGCCGTCCAGCCAGATCGGTGGCCCGTTCGTCTCCCGCCGCCACGCGCGACAGGAGCCGGTACTGGGGAAGGCTCAACTCGGGGCTGACCCGCTCGAGGGCCCGGGAAGCCCGGACCAGGCCCCGCAGAGCCGGGATCAGGGTGTCGGCCCCGGACGGCCCGAGGGCAACGGAGGAGGCGGTCATGGTGCGCCAGGCTAACAGTGAGAATCCCGAACCAGTTGCTCAGTTTCGACGGTGTTCTCGTCGGGGCCATCCGGTCCCGCCCGACGCAGGGCCCGGGCCCCGGCGACGCCCCAGACCAGGCCTTCCATGAACACCCAGCTCCGACGGTGGATGGCCGTGGGCCCGTAGGCGTGCAGGGCCATGCGGTGCCGGGGGCCGGGATAGCCCTTGTTGCGGTCGAACTCGAATCCCGGGTAATGCTCGGCCTCGGCCCTCATGACCCGGTCGCGGCTGACCTTGGCCAGGATCGACGCGGTGGCGATCGACAGGCTGGTGCTGTCGCCCCGGATCACCATGCGGCTGCAGCCCAGGCCGACGAAATCCCAGTTGCCGTCGACGAGGACCTGGTCGGGGATGACACCCAGGCCGTCCATGGCCCGGCGGGCAGCCAGGCGCTGAGCCGCGGCCATGCCCAACTCGTCGCACTCCACCTGGGTCGCCGATCCGACGGCCCAGGTGCACCAGCGGGCGATCCGCTCGAAGAGTCGTTCCCGTTCGGTCTCCCGGAGCATCTTGGAGTCACGCACCCCGTAGACCCGGCGGTCGCACGGCACGACGGCGGCTCCCACGGTGAGGGGCCCGGCCCACGAGCCTCGCCCGACCTCGTCGACACCGACGACGACCTCGTGGCCGGCCGCCCATCCCTCCCGTTCGAGGCGCAGGCCGGGCGCGAGGGAGCGAGGGCTCACCGCAGGCTCACCGCCGCCGGTCCTTCGGCGACGTCTCCCACGACGGTGAAACCGTGGTCTGCGACCAGGCCGTCGGCGTCGCCGGATGTGACCGCGGCCAGCAGGCCCCCCGACGTCTGGGGATCGAAGGCCACGGCGGCCAGGGCCGGCGAGGCGTCGACGTCCACCCGGCCTTCGAGGTGCGATCGGTTGCGGGCATCACCACCGGTCCTCGTCCCCGCCTCGGCAGCCTCGAGGGCGCCGGCGTAGAGGGGCAGCATGTCGGCCCGCAGTCGCAGCGAGGCCGCCGAGCGCTCCGCCATCTCCCAGCTGTGGCCAAGGAGCCCGAAGCCGGTGACATCGGTGACGGCGTGGGGCCCGTGGTCGAGCTCGGCCAAGCCGGCCGCTGCGTCGCGATTCAGGCGGCGCATGACGGCGATGGCGGCCGCCACCTCGTCGGGGCGGCCCCCGGCCAGCACGATGCCCGAACCGAGGGGTTTCGACAGGACCAGGACATCGCCGGGCCGGGCACCCGCCTTGGTCCACACCCGGTCGGGATGGACCAGGCCCTGCACCGCCAGGCCGAAGATGGGCTCAGGGGAACGGATGGTGTGGCCGCCCGCCACCGTGCCCCCCGCTTCGGCGACGACGGCGGCGGCAGCGGCGAAGATGGTGGCGATGGCCGCTTGGGGGAGGCGCTCGGGAAAGGCGGCGACGTTGAGGGCGAGTAGGACCCTGCCGCCCATGGCGTAGACGTCGGAGCAGGCGTTGGCCGCGGCGATGGCGCCGAAGTCGCCCGGGTCGTCGACGAGGGGCGGGAAGAAGTCCGTCGTCGACACCAGGGCCACCTCGTCGCTCAGGCGGTACACGGCCGCGTCGTCAAAGGGGGCGAGGCCGACGAGCAGCGAGGGGTCGGCGCCGCCCGCCAGGTCCCGGACCAGGGCGGCCAGGGGGGCCGCCCCCCACTTGGCGGCGCAGCCACCGCACGCGGTCCACTCGGTCAGCTTCAGGTCAGTCACGTCAGTCATCGATGGCGTCCTCGGGAGGGAAGGTACTCGTGCCGAGCAGGTAGTAGCGACCGAGCAGCAACCGGTCGCCGGCGAGCAGGTGCACCAGGCGAGCGGGGACAGGCTCGGCCAGTGGGGTCCCGGCCACCAGGCCGAGGTGACCGGGGCCGGCCACGATCGAGTCCTGGGTGAGGCAGAGCTCGTCGAGGGCGCCGGCGGCAACGAGCCCGGTCATGATGGTCGGGCCCCCTTCGCACAACACGTCGTGCAGGCCCCGGGCCCGCAGCTCGTCCAGGGCGACGAGGACATCGACGGAGTCGTCCCCGCAGATCACCACGTCCGCCCGTTGGCTGAGAGCGGCGCGGGCATCGGGGGAGGCCTGAGCGCACGTGAGGACGAGGGGCCGGGGGCCCGTGTCGGTCTCGGTGAACAGCCGGGACCGGGGGTCGAGGTCAGCCCGGTTGGTCAGCACCGCCACGGGAGGCGTGGGGGCCTGACCCCGCTCGAGGCGGCGGGCTCGGGCCGGCGCCGCCACCTTGGCCGGGCCGTAGTTCTCCGCCCGGGCCGTGCCGGACCCGACGACCACCACGTCGGCGAGAGCCCGGAGGGCCATGAACACGAGGCGGTCATCGGGGCCTCCGAGGGTGCCGCTTCGCCCACCGATCTCGACCGCAGCATCCAAGCTGACGACCATGTTGGCCCTCACCCACCCGGGCCGCGGCGCCCGGTACAGCGCCTCGAGGGACTCGGGGTCGGTGATCGGTGTCAGGTGGGGAATGGCGTCGGGGCCGCCCAGGATCAACCTCAGCACCACGGCGGACCCGGGGGGACGAGAGGGGGCACGGACGTCACGGGGTCCAACGGTAGTGGCGGTCGCCCCCCCACCCGTTGAGCGCGGCGGGCCGGTGGGGCTCCGTAGGATGGGGGGGTGGCCACCCCCCCGACGGCGCCGCCCGACGGCGCCCCCAGCCCCAAGGGGTGGCTGGGTCCGGCGGCGGTGCTGGTACCGGTTAAAGCCTTCAGCCAGGCCAAGCTGCGACTGGCTCCGGCTCTGTCGCCCGGGCGGCGGGCGGAGCTGGCCCGGACCATGGCCGAGCGGGTGCTCCACTCTGCCGGCGACCTTCCCGCGGCGGTGGTCTGTGACGACCGGGACGTGGCCGCCTGGGCCCGCAACCTCGGTGCTCTGGTCATCTGGGAGCCGGGACGGGGTCTGAACGGGGCGGTGGCGGCCGGTGTCGCCCACCTGGCCGGCGCCGGTGTTCAACAGGTCGTGGTCGCCGCCGGGGACCTTCCCCTGGCCGAGGACCTGCGTTGGGTCACCGAGTTCGACGGGATCACGATCGTCCCCGATCGGCGCCACGACGGGACCAACGTGATTGCGGTGCCCACCTCGAAGCCCTTCGGGTTCTCCTACGGTCCCGGCTCGTTCTCCCGCCATCTGGCCGAGGCCCACACCCTCGAGGTCGCCATCCGTGTGGTCTACGCTTCCCCGCTCGCCTGGGACGTGGACCTCCCCGCCGACTTGGAGTTCCTCCCCCGATGAACGAGCCCGTCCCCACGCCGGGCGTGGCCCTGGCCGTCGGCGCCCATCCCGATGACGTCGAGTTCGGCGCCGGGGCCACCCTGGCCAAGTGGGCGGCGGCCGGGTGCCGGATCCATCATGTGATCTGCACCGACGGCTCCAAGGGATCCTGGGATCCCGGCGAGGACACGGCCCGATTGGTGGCTCGCCGCCAGGACGAGCAGCGGCGGGCGTCGGTGGCCCTGGGCGGGACCGGTGAGGTCACGTTTCTCGGCTGGCCCGACGGCGAGCTCGAGTCGGGACTGCGGCAGCGCTGGGAGATGGCGGCGGCCATCCGGGCGGTACGACCCGACGTCGTCGTGGGCCACGACCCGTGGAAGCGGTACCGGCTCCATCCCGACCACCGCCACGCCGGCTTCCTCCTCATCGACGGCGTCGTTGCCGCCCGGGACCCCCACTACTTCCCCGAGCTGGCCGATCCCCCCCACCGGCCGTCGGCCCTGTTGCTCTTCGAAGCCGACGAGGCCGACCACGTCGAGGATGTCACCGGCTACGGACCGGCGAAGGTCGCCGCCCTCATGGCTCACCGCAGCCAGTTCCGCTCGACCATGGACATCGCCGACGCGGGCGACGCCGACGACGTCGCCCGTTTCGAGACCCTCATCACCGATCGCCTGACGAAGACCGGCGCCGAAGCGGGCTTCGGCGCCGGAGAATCGTTCAAGCTGATGACGGATCTGTGATCCGCAAGCCGCTGGCCGTCAGCGGCGGGTCGCTTTCTTGACTGCCTTCTTCGCCGGGGACTTCACCCCGGACTGAGCCGTCTTGGCCGCCGACTTCTCGGCCCGGGCAGCACCCTTCTTCACCGCTTTGGCGGCCTTGCGGGTGACCGACGCCGCCTTCTTGTCGGCTGCCTTGGTCGTGCCCCGCGTCTGCTTGGTCGCCGATTTGGCAGCCCCGGTCGTCTTCTTGGCCGTCGACTTGGTGGCGGCCGCGGACTTCTTGGCCGTCGACTTGGTCGTACCCGACTTCTTGGCCGTCGACCTGGTCGTACCCGACTTCTTGGCCGTCGACCTGGTCGTACCCGACTTCTTGGCCGGGGACCTGGTCGTACCCGACTTCTTGGCCGGGGACCTGGTCGCGCCGGACTTCTTGGCCGGGGACTTGGTCGCAGCCGACTTCTTGGACGTGGATGCCTTGGAAGCCGCCGACTTCTTCGCCGCCGACGTGGACTTGGTGGCCGAACGGCCGGCCGAGGCCGCGCTGGCGGTGACCTTCCTCGCCGACGACTTGGCCGCCGCGGTCGACTTCCGGCCCGTGGCGGTCGCCTTCCTGGCGTTGGACTTGCTCGTGGCGGCGGCGGACCGGGCCGCTTGCACCGTGGCCCCTCGGGCCCCGGCCGCGGACCGCTGAGCCGACGTGGCCGTCGCCTCTGTCGAACGCTTGGCGGATCCGGCCCGCTTGGCGCCGGCTTTGGCCACCGACTCAGCGGCGGCGGCGGTGTCCGCCGCGATGCCTGCGCCTATCTCTTCGACCTTCTTGGTGGCGGCCTTGACGGCGGCGACAGCGGTCTTCTTCACGCTGGCGCGGGCCTGGGGCGGGGGTGAGGCCGCAGCCGACGTTGATGAGCTCCTGCGATTGGTGGGCATCGTCGTCTGCTCAGCGCTTCTTCGCCGCAGACGACTTCTTGGCCGTCGTCTTCTTGGCCGTCGTCTTCTTGGCCGTCGTCTTCTTGGCCGTCGTCTTCTTGGCCGTCGTCTTCTTGGCCGTCGTCTTCTTGGCCGCCGCCTTCCGCGTGTTGAGCGCATCCTTGAAGGCAGTGGCCGCCTTGAAGCCCACGCCCTTCGACGCCGCCACCCGCATGGGCTGGTTGGTCTGAGGGTTCCGACCCATGCGGGCCGGGTTGCTCTTGGGGTTGAAGGTTCCGAAGCCGAAGATCGAAACCCTCGAACCGGTCTTGATCTCGGCAACGATCGTGCCGAGCGCTGCCGAGATCGCAGCATCGGCTTGCTTTTTTTCGAGCCCGGTCTCTTGAGCGACCGAGTCGACCAACTCTGTGCGGTTCACAGCCGCCTCCTGTTGTGTAGGGGAAGTTCCGACCATGAAAGAGCTTTGCAGCCCTCAGGTCAAGCATTTCCCCTTGAAACGCAAGGGGCATTTCGCCGGGCCGACAAAAAGCCCTTGCTGTGCAAGAGTTTTTCGCCGGGACGGCTTCAGAACATTTCGACGGTGAAACGGACCTCAGCCGGCCGGAGCGAGAGCCGCGTCAAACACCTCACTCACCTCCGAGGCCAGATGGAAGGTCATCGCCTGGCGGATCTCGGCGGGGATGTCGTCGAGATCGGGCTCGTTGCGGGCAGGCAGGATCACCTCGGTCAGCCCGGCGCGGTGGGCGGCCAGCACCTTGGCTTTGACCCCGCCGATGGGCAGGACCCGACCCCGAAGGGTCAACTCGCCGGTCATCCCCACCTCGGGGCGAACGGCCCGACCGGTGAGGAGGCTGACCAACGCCGTCGCCATCGTTACTCCCGCAGAGGGCCCGTCTTTGGGGATGGCCCCGGCGGGAACATGGAGATGGGTGACCCGGTCGCTGAACGCCTCGGGAGACACGCCGAGCTCGTCGGCATGGGCCCGGGTGTAGGAGAGGGCGATCTGGGCTGACTCGCGCATGACCTCCCCCAACTGACCGGTGATGGTCAGGCCCGGTTCGCCCGGGGCGGCGCTGGCCTCGACGAAGAGGACATCACCTCCCACGCCGGTGACGGCCAGACCGGTGGCAACCCCGGGAAGCGATGTCTGCTCGGCTACATCGGGAACGAAGCGCGGTCGCCCCAGCCAGGACCGGACGTCGCCCACGTCGAGGACGGTCTGCGACGCCGTGGCCGGATCCTCAGTCGGATCCGCAGCCGGCTCCTCGGCCGTGCGCGCCGCCACCTTGCGCAGCAGCCGCCCGAGCTGACGTTCGAGACCGCGGACGCCTGCCTCGTGGGTATAGCCGCTCACCAACGCCTGCAACGCCTCGTCGGCGACATCGACCTCCTCGGGGCGCAGCCCCGAGGCCCTGATCTGTCGGGGCAGCAGATGCTGACGCCCGATGGCCACCTTCTCGGCCTCGGTGTAGCCGTCGAGGGAGACGACCTCCATACGGTCCAGCAACGGCCGGGGGATCTGATCGAGGACGTTGGCGGTGGCGATGAACAACACGTCCGACAGGTCCAGGTCCAGATCGAGGTAATGGTCCCGGAAGGTGTGGTTCTGGGCGGGATCGAGCACCTCGAGGAGGGCCGCAGCCGGGTCGCCCCGGTAGTCACTTCCGACCTTGTCGACCTCGTCGAGCAGGATCACCGGGTTCATGGTCCCCACCTCGCGCAGGGCCCGGACGATCCGGCCTGGAAGGGCGCCCACGTAGGTGCGCCGGTGACCGCGGATCTCCGCTTCGTCATGCACCCCACCGAGGGCCACCCGGACGAACTTGCGCCCTGTGGCTCGGGCCACGGAGGCACCCAGCGAGGTCTTTCCCACACCTGGAGGGCCGACCAAGGAGAGAATGAGACCACCACCCCGACGGCCGCCGGAATCCGTGGTCTCCTCGATGCCGCGCTCGGCCCGCAGCTTGCGCACCGCCAGGTGCTCGACGATGCGGTCCTTGACCTCGTCGAGACCGGTGTGGTCGGCATCGAGCACGGCTCGGGCGCCGGTAACGTCGGAGCGGTCATCGGAGTACGTGCCCCAGGGGAGGTCCAGGACGGTGTCCAGCCACGTCCGGATCCACCCGTGCTCGGGGCTCTGCTCGCTGGACCGCTCCAACTTGTCGATCTCGGTGGTGATGGCCTTGCGCACGTCCTCGTTGACCTCGAGGGCGGCCACCCGGGTGCGGTAGTCGTCGTCGCCTTCCTCGCCGCTGGTCTCGCCCAGCTCCTTGCGGATGGCGGCCAGCTGCTGGCGCAGCAGGTACTCCCGCTGGGTGCGTTCCATGCCCTCCGCCACGTCGGAGCGGATGCGGACCTTCAACTCGAGCTCGGCCAGCGCCTGGCGCGCCCACCCGAGCACCAACTCGACCCGCCGGTCGACGTCGACCGACTCGAGCAACTCGACCTTTCGCTCCACGGACAGATCGGGCCAGTAGCCGGCCAGATCGGCCAGGGCGCCGGGCGCCGATGTCCGGCGCCAGACCTCGGTCAACGGTCCCCCACCACGGTGCTCGGCGATGGCATCGAAGACGGCCTTCAGCTCCGAGACCTTGGCCTGGGTCTCCGCCATCGCCTCCGTGTCGTCGAGGACCTCGACGTTGACCCACAGGGCCGGCCCGGCGACGGCGGTCGCCGCTCCGACGCGCGCCCGGCGCTCGGCGCGGACCACCACGGCCTGGGTGCCGCCCGGCATGGCGCCCCGACGTTCGATGGCGGCCACGGCACCGATCCGGGCATACCGCCCGGAGCTGGGGTCGGCTCCGTCGGAGCGACCCAGGCGGGGCAAGAGGACCAGGCGGTCCCCGGCGCCGGCGGCGGCTTCCACGGCGGCAAGGGCCTCGCTCGTCTCCAGAGCCAGGGTGATGGTCATGCCGGGCAGGACCACCCCGGCATCCAAGGGGAGCAGGGGGAGCGAGGAGGTGGTGAGAGGGGTCATGGGCGTCTCCAAGGACGTAATCCAGTAAGTGCTAGGAGGATAACCACTACTGCATGAAAGTTGTTCCTCCGCGACTGAGGTTTGGCCAAGGTGCTGGTCGCACCGGTCTTTGGCCGCCGCCGTAACCGGGCCGGGGCTGCCGATCAGGGTCGTACCGTACGGCGAACGCACCGAAAGTGTCGGGGTCTCCGGGTTAACGACGCCAAACGGCGCCGAATGCTTCCGCTCCTCCGAATCTGACTCAGGTCCAGCCGGTCGGCGCCGAAGTTGCAGAGGTAGGGCCAGTTTGGTCACCTCGGTTTTGACCGACTCCGGCGCTGGCGTGGTCGCCACCTCTCCCATTTGCACCAGCGGCGCCACACCAAGATCAGGGTCAGTTCGGAGGGCGGAACCAGCCTTCCGATGCTGTTGGCCCGTTCACGTCACGCGTCGGTCCGCTCCCTGGAGCGCTAGGCCCGCCCCGGCCCCGAGGCCGTAGCCCGCATGGTGGCCGAGTCCGACCCCACCCGACGCCGGCGGTGATGTGGCTCTAGGCCTCGATCGGCGGCGGTGTGAGCTCGGCGAGCAGGGCCCGGACCCGGCGGTCGATCTCGTCGCGGATGGGCCGGACCTCGCCGATCGGTTTGCCGGCCGGGTCAGGCAGCGTCCAATCCAGGTAGCGCATGCCGGGGTAGACCGGGCAGGCATCACCGCAACCCATGGTGACGATCACGTCCCCGGCGCGGGTGACCTCATCGGTGAGCGGTTTGGGGAACTCTCGGGACACGTCGAGACCGATCTCGACCATGGCCGCGGAGACGGCAGGGTTGATCTCGTCTGCGGGCGTCGATCCGGCGGATCGGACGTGGACGCGGCCGGCGCCGTGATGATCGAGCAGGGCAGCGGCCATCTGTGAGCGCCCGGCATTGTGCACGCAGACGAAGAGGACCTCGGGGACAGCTCTAATGGTGGCTCCTTCGACCTGGGCGAGCGCCTGTAGGCGTTCGCAGCGAAACGGTTGACGAACAAGGGCACGAACGAGGTCACTCGGGCCCTCGCGATCTTGTGCGATTCGGCCAGCAGCGCTCGGCATGGTCCCCCTTCCTGCTGGCATGGTTGTTACGCCTTCGGTGCCGTCGACGGCGTGCTCCCGTGGCTTTCGACTGCTCCCTGGTTGGTCTCTGAGTCATCCCGACCGCGCAGGTGGGCGACGATGATGTCGGCCGCCTCAGCCGGTGTCACGCCCGGATACAGGGCCCTGATGACCGCGAACGCCAGCCCGGCGCCCACGATCTGGGCGGCGATGAACGTTGGGGCCGACGCCGGGGCGATACCGGCGAACGTGTTCGACAGCATCCGCCCGACGGTGATCGCCGGATTGGCGAAACTGGTCGAGCTCGTAAAGAGGTACGCCGCACCGATGTAGGCACCCACAGCGGCAGGAGCACTGGCACCCCGGCCGCTACGAGCGAGCGCGAAGATCACCAAAACCAGCCCGAGGGTGGCAACGACCTCGGAGAGGAAGTGGGCGCCGGTGGCCCGGTGATGGGTCGAGATGCTCACCGCGGCCTGAGAGAACATGAGGTTGGCTACCACCGCCCCACCAGCACACCCCGCCACCTGGGCGGGCAGGTAAGCAAGCGCGTCACGCCAGCGCAGACCGCCGAACGCGGCGTCGACCAATGACACGACCGGGTTGAGATGGGCCCCGGAGACAGGGCCCACCATCAAGATGATGGCGTAGAGCCCCACAGCGGTGGCTGCCGCGGTCTCGAACAGCTCGAGGCCTATCGCCCCAGGCGAGAGTTGTTGGGCGGCGATACCCGAACCGACGACCACCGCAGCCAAGAAGGCGCTGCCCAGCAGCTCCGCCACCAAACGTCGCCACAACACGACAGCATTCATGCCGCCACCCGTGCCTCTTCAACGGCCACGACGAGGCCCGCTCAGCAGCACGAAGCGGCCGCCGGGGCGACACCGGCCAGGTCCGGGCGCGTCGCGCAACACGCGGCCTGACCAGGAGCCGCGGAGCGCAGCTCCCCGGCGGGCATCTCGGTGTCGGCGATCACCGTGTAGATCTCCCACGGCTCGCCTCCAGGACCGTCGACCCACACCTTGTCCTGCACGGCGTAACAGCACGCCGTCTGCTCCTCGGTAGCGGTTCCCAGCCCGGCGGCGGCCAGACGGGCCTGGGCGGCAGCAACGTCGTCGCTCGACGGCACCTCGACGCCCAAGTGGTTGAGGGACCCCGGTGTCTGGTTGGCGTCCTCGATCAACACCAGTTTGAGCGGCGGGTCGACCACCGCGAAGTTCGCGTACCCAGGGCGGACCTTAGCCGGGGCAGTGTTGAACAGCTTCGAGTAGAAAGCGATGGCCTCGTCGATGTCGGCGACGTTCAAAGCGAGCTGCACACGGGACACGAAAGGTCCTCCTGGTAGATTGATCATTGTCTATACGCAGTATCCACTACTGATCGACCCCTGTCAATGTGTGAGGTGAGGCTGTGGCACAAAAGGTGACGATCCCGGCCGGCACCGACAACGGGCTGTGCTGCTCATCGGTGACCGAAGCACCCCTCGCCGAGTCCGAGGCCGTCGACCTCGCCCGCACCCTCGCCGCCCTGGCCGACCCCGTCCGGCTCCGCCTCCTCTCCCTCGTCGCCGCCCAAGACGAAATCTGCTCATGTGACCTCGAGGTCCCCCTGGCCAGAAGCCAGCCGACCATCTCACACCACACCAAGATCCTCGCCGAAGCCGGCCTCATCATCGGCCAAAAGCGAGGACGATGGACCTGGTGGCGGATCGACCCCGACCGCCTCGCCACGATCCGCAAAGCCCTCGGCGGCTGATGGACCGACCGTACAGACCCCGTCGCGCGCAGCTGAGACCGGGGTCTTCGCTCACCGATGGCTCGAGGAAGTCGTCGTTGGGCCGGCCGACCTCAGAGGTTTCTTTCGACCCTCGGCTTCCTATACCCCCAACGGGTATAAGGTGGCGGCGGCGAACCGGGGAGGTCATGGGCTGTGGTTGGATACCAGACGGACAAACAAGCGGTGCAGAAGCGCCTGAAGCGGATCGAGGGCCAGATCCGGGGTTTACAGCGAATGGTCGACGACGACATGTACTGCATCGACGTGCTCACCCAGGTGTCCGCGGTCAACCGGGCTCTGCAATCGGTCGCCCTGGTGCTGCTCGGTGACCATCTGTCGCATTGCGTGACCAAGGCGGTGGCCGAGGGCGGGCCCGCAGCGGAGGACAAGCTCAAAGAAGCCCAAGCGGCCATCGAACGACTGGTCCGGACATGACCATGGGGGAAGATGCACCCGGCGACCGGTCGAAAGTCGACGTGCCGACCTGTTCGTCTGGGCCGCTGGCCCGACTGCGCTGGACCATCGGGGAGCTAGCCGGCCTGGTCGGGCGAAGAAGACGGGACCGTGATGCCCGCTGACCTCTCGGTCCTGACCGTAGGTCACGTCTTCGTTGACATCGGCCACAGCGTCCGTGAGGCGTTCTACATGTTCTGGGACACGCTATGGGCGCTCGTCCTCGGCTTCGGGCTATCCGGGGCGGTTCAGGCCTTTGTGTCGCGCGACGAGATGCGAGCCCGGCTGGGCAACCATCGGCCCGCGGCGGTGACCAGAGCCAGCTTCTACGGGGCCATCTCGTCGTCGTGTTCGTACGCGGCGTCGGCCATGGCCAAATCGATGTTCGCCCGCGGTGCGGACTTCGTGGCCGCCATGGTGTTCATGTTCGCCTCCACCAACCTGGTCATCGAGCTCGGCATCGTGTTGGCGGTCCTCATCGGCTGGCAGTTCGTGGCCGCCGAGTTCATCGGCGGGGCGATCATGATTGTCCTGCTCGTCGCCGTGGGCAGCTTGTGGTTCCGGGGCCGCGCCCTCGACGAAGCCCGAGCGGCCGCCGCCGACACCACCGCGGGCGGCGACCACGGTGGCGGGGACTACAGCAGCCTCGCACGCCTCGGGTGGAGACGCCGGATACGATCCAAGGCGGGCTGGTCCGACGCCGCCGGCTACACCATGAGCGATCTGCGCATGCTCCGCAAAGAGATGGCCATCGGGTTCCTGGTCGCCGGGTTCCTGGCCGAACTGGTCCCCAACAGCGCATGGAACGCCATCTTCATCCACGGCCACGGCTTCGCCACAACCGCCGAGAACGTCGTCCTGGGCCCGCTGGTCGCCATCCTCAGCTTCGTGTGCTCCATCGGCAACGTCCCCTTGGCCGCTGCCCTGTGGAAGGGCGGCATTAGCTTCGGCGGTGTCGTCAGCTTCATCTTCGCCGACCTGATCACCCTCCCCCTGCTCCTCATCTACCGCAAGCAGTACGGCCGGCGCATGACTCTTCGGATGCTCGGCGTGTTCTGGCTGGTCATGTCGGCCGCAGGGCTGATCACCGAGGAATTGTTCAAGGCCCTCGGCTGGGTGCCCGCCACCCGGCCAACCGTGATCGCCGGCGACACCGTCCGGCTCAACTACACCACCGTGCTCGACGTGATCGCTCTGGCCGCCTTCGCCGCCCTGTACTGGCTGTACCGCAACCGCGAGCGTTTCGGTGCCGGAGCCGCTTACGCCAAAGACCCCGAGTGCGGCATGCAGGTCGAACGCCGCCACGCCCCCGCCTCGAGCGAGGTCGACGGAGCACGGGTGTACTTCTGCTCCGAGCACTGCCAGCACCGATTCGCCCAGAACCTCAACGCCAAAGGCACACCGCCGGCGCCATGACGGGCGAGTGAAACGATCCAATGGTCGACCCGGCGGATGACTGCGGCCCGGTGGCCGGCCTCAGCGCCGGACGGGATCTGCGGCCGGGGCGGTGACCGGGTCCCGGCGGTCCGGTGGGAGCGGGCGGGCGAAGCGCTCCCAGGGGTCTTCGGATTCCGCGTCGTGGCGGTGCCGGAACCGGCCGATGCCGAACAGCTCCTTGGACCACAGCAGAAAGAACAGGATCACCAGGTTGACGATCAGGGCCCCGACCTTGAGAGCCGAGATCCCTTTGATCAGCTCGTCGATCTCGTAGGGGATGAAGCCCACCGTGGCCAGCACGGTCAGATACTCGGCCCAGCGCCGCTCCCGCCATAGGCCGACCGCCTCCACGCCCTCGACCACGCAGTAGGCGACGGCGGCGGCGATGACGACGGTGAGGGTCGAGGTCTTCAACGCCAAGAGGTGGTTGCCCTCCTTGGCGATGAAGCTTCCGCCGAAGGCGTTGCCGGTCTGGGTCGAGTTGGAGGTGAGGCCGGTGAGGAGGTGGCGAACCCAGCCCTTGACGCCGACCAACTCGACTCGCAGGGCAATGGCCAGGGCTGCCACCACCGCGAACAGCACCGAGTGGACTCCCCGCTCGACGGCGATGACCCTCATGATGAGCGCGGTGCGCAGGGCCTTGTCCCGCCGGGGCAGGTGGATCTTGTCGAGGGGCGGCTGGCGCTCGGGCGCCTCCCCAGCTGGCGGCTCCACCCGGAGCCACGAGTCGCAGCGCAGGCAACGGGCCAGGCGCCACCTCTGCGGCTCTGAGGGCCCGCCTTCGCCCGGAAGATCTCCGGAGCCGACGACCGATGGATCGGAGACATCGACCTCGGCACCGATCAGCAAAGGGCCGTCCAGCGACCGGGCGCGTGCGGCGGGCAATTCGTGGCCCTTGACGGCGCAGACGGCCGTGTGCAGATCCTTCAGCCAGGCCATGACCGCGTGCCGTTCGCGTCGATGAGACCGGTCTTTGCGGGGCGCCAGACGGCCTGTGCAGGAGGCTGCATGAGATACGACGCCATGACGCTTCTACGCTAGTCTCACGAGTCGTGCTCCGGCGCCCCCGAGCCTCGACTCGACCCCCGACATCCTTCCCCGCCGGCGCCCCTGGTCGCCGGGTGCTGATCCTGTCCGCCAGCATGGGCGCGGGTCATGACGGGGCCGCCCGGGAGCTGGCCCGACGTCTCGATGGAGCTGGCCACCATGCCGAGGTCCGGGACTTTCTCGACGCCGGTCCCCTGCGGATGGGCACCGCCATGCGCAGCGGCTACCAGTTCGAGTTGCGCCACGCGCCCTCCGCCTACAACGCCACCTACCGATTCTGGTACCGGGCCCCGTGGTTGGCACCGGTCCTGGCCTGCCTGGTCAGCCTCCTCACCCGTCGCCGGGTGCGACGTTGGGTCAGCGCCGCGTCCGCCGACGTGGTGGTCTCGACCTACCCGTTGGCCACCCTGTGCCTGGGTCGGATGCGAGCGACGCGGCGGCTGACCATCCCTGCAGTCAACTTCATCACCGACTTCGGGGTCCACCCCCTGTGGGTGCACAAGGGCATGGACCTGAACCTGGCCGTCCAGTCGGGGCCTGCCCTCCAGGCGCAGCGCCGGACGGGTAAGCCGGCCATGGCCTGCGGCCCCCTGGTCGCCGACCGCTTCGACCCAGATCTGGCCGGCACCGCCGAGCACCGCCGACAAGGGCGACAACGCCTCGGACTGGTGGACGACGATCTGGCCGTGCTCATCGTCGCCGGGTCGTGGGGTGTCGGAGAGTTGCGGGAGACGTTCGATTCGGTGTCCCGGACCCCGGGCGCCATCCCCGTGGTCGTCTGCGGGCGCGACGGCGCCCTGGTCCGCCAGGTCAGCGCTGCCGCCGCCGCGTCCCGGGCCGTGGTCCTGGGCTGGACCGACGACATGCCAGGCCTCATGGCCGCCAGCGACGCCCTCGTCGAGAACGCCGGGGGCCTGACCGCCTTCGAGGCCATGCGCATCGGCCTCCCTGTCATCACCTTCCGGCCCATCGCCGGTCATGGCGTGGAGAACACCGAGGCCATGGCCGCCGCGGGCATCAGCCGCATGGCTTCGGACCCGGCCGCCCTGGACGCCATCCTGCGAGCGGTCGGCCGACCCGGTCCCGCCCGCGACGAGCAGATTCGGGCGGCGCGGGCCATGTTCGTGAGTGACGCCGCCCAAGGGGTGCTCGACGCCATCCCCACCTGTGCAGTTCCGGCGACGCGCCGGGGCCGCCAGACCAAGGTGGTCGTGATCAGGATGGCGACCGGCCTGGTGGCCGCCGCCGGCCTCACCTGGGGCGGGCTGACGACCGGCGTGGGTGTGGCCGCGGCCAACGGCACCGGAGTAGCCCATGCCCAGGCCGACGCCGGTCAGGTGATCTACCTCGGCGTCCGGCTCAACCGGGCGGAGCTGGCCGATCCGGCCGTCAGCCGGGCCGTGCAGGCCCTGGGCGCCACAGCGGTGCTCGACGATCACGTCGCCTCCGCCGATCCGAGCGACACCCGCCGACTGGCCGACCGCGGCGTCGACATCGCCAACGGGGGCCAGGGTCATCGCACCGATCAGCGCGGTCAACCCATCCGCCCGGCGTTGTGGAACCGGGCCAAGGGAGACGTGGACGCCGGCGTAGGTCTGAGCGAGATCGTGGGCCGACCGGTGACGGTGTTGGTCCCGGGCCGGCGGGTCAATGCCTTCGACATGGTCGACACGGGCCGGGCCCACGACCGCCTGGTGGTTCCCGATGTCGTCGTCGATGTCAACGACGCCGACACCTTCCCCGACGCTACGAAAGTGAACGCCCACTCGATCGTGCTCGTGGACGGCCTGCGGGGAACACCGGCCGAGGTGACCGCCAGCCTGGCCTGGCTGACGGCCCAGTCAAAGGGCCGCGGGCTCTCGGTGAGCCCCATGGCCAACCTGCGTTGAGGTTCGGTCGCCACGCTGACGCCGGTGCCCGGGCCGGTGGCGGGTTACGGATCACCCCGTTGGCGGTCGGAGCGGTGGCGGCCGGAGTCGTCGCCCACCTCGCCCCGGGGGTCACCAGTTGGCGGGCCATGCGCTGCCGGTTGCTTCCGGGCCTGGCCGGCGTTGGCGACGACCATCATGTCGCCCTGACCTTCGACGACGGTCCCGATCCCGTCTCCACGCCGGCTTTCCTCGACACGCTCGACGATCTGGGCTGGAAGGCCACGTTCTTCTGTCTGGGCCAGCAGGTCCGCCGGGATCCGGATCTGACCCGGGAGGTCGTCCGCCGGGGCCACGAGCTCGGCGTGCACGGCGACGTCCACACCAGCCACCTGCGCCGCCCCGTGACCTGGACCATCCCTGACCTGCGCCGGGCCCGGGACCTGGTGGCCGACGTGGCCGGCGTCGAGCCTCACTGGTTCCGGCCGCCCTATGGAGCGCTGGCCGCCTCGTCCCTCGCCGCCGCCCACTCCACCGGCCTCCGCACGGTGCTATGGACCTCGTGGGGACGGGACTGGCGGGCCGAGGCCAGCCCCGAGACGGTCGTGGCCGACCTGGAGCGCACCTGGCATCGGGGCGCGACGGTCCTCCTCCACGACTCCGACATCACCTCAGCCCCGGACTGCTGGCGGTCCGCCCTAGGCGCCCTGCCCCTCCTGGCGGAGCGCTGGGGGGCACGGGGGCTCAACGTGGGGACCCTCGGCCAGCACGGCTTCTGAGGCCAGCACGGCTCTGAGGCCAGCACAGCCTCTGAGGGGCCAGTAGGCGGCGGCGAGGAGTACGAGGAGAGGCCCGGAGTTGACGTCGGTGCCGTGACTGGTGAAGATCCCGCCGAAGTCCTCGACGAGCCAGACCGCCACCCCGAAAGCAACGGCGGCGGCGATGGCCGGACGGGCCGTGGCCGGGAGGAGCACGCCGACGGCGACGAGGGCACAGAGCACGGCCAGGACGATGGAGAACTCGGTGCCGTGATGGGCGAGGGGGCCGGCCAGGAACCGGTCGAGAGCCTGGACAAAGGCCGGTTCGCCATCCTCGTTTCCGACGACCAGATGGTGCAGGGCGGACGGGGCGCGGTTGTCGCTGATGAGGAGCTGTTGGGCGAAACTCAGCCACAACAGGGCCCAGGCCAGCTTGGGGACGACGGCGCCGAAGGGACCTCCCTCGGCCACCGATCTGTCGCGGGTCCCTGAAGGGCGGTGGGCCCAATTCGTCGCGGGCCACAGCAAAAGGGCCAGGAAGGCGTAGAGGATGACTGCCCCCGGGGCGCCGCTGAGAGGCGACGCCCCGTTCGTGACGCCCCCGATGCCCTCCGCCAGCCACCACACGCCGAGCGACCACACGATGGAGAGGGCCAGACCCACCTTCGTGAAGGGCCGGGAGAAGATGGCCAGGGCGATCACCACTTGGATGGTGGCGAAGAAGACGTTGTAGAGAGCGATGTGGTGGATCATCAGGTGGGCAGCCCCCAACGTCGGCTGAGCGACGAAAGAGGGGGCGCCGGCGGCGGTGGGCTCGATGGTGTTGGTGACGAAGCTCCGGCTGAACATGTACGGCTGGTACTGCAAGGACCCGTCGACCAACCACAGCAGGCCCAGCATGATCTGAAGCTTCCGTCGCTGGGACACGTCCCGAAGCCCGGACCGGGGGACCATCAGGGCGATCCGATCACGCCAGAGGGTGGAGGCGGAGGCGTGCAGCGGTGCTGACGTCATCAAAGAAGGGCCCTCTCGGGGTCGGGCGGGTCGGAAGCGTCTCCCCAGCAGTGCCATGGCCGCGCCGTTTAGTTCCCGACCCGGCCAGGAGAGGGTGGCCTCCCGCTCGACAGGCCGGTCGATAACCTCCGCCGACATCGAGCACTCGCAATGGGTCCGCTAGCCCGCCGGGAAGGAGAGCAGCAACTCGGTTCTGCCGATGCTGCCTACCGCAAGTGTCCGCGTGAGGGGGTTTGCTGACATTTGCGATAGTGCGCGTTCGGGAGGAGCTACCACCCTCGCCTAAGGGTGCATGTCGTCGGTTGGTCGCGGCCGATCGGGCAGGTCGGGAGCATGGGCGGCGAGGTGCTCTATGTGGCGGAGCGCCTCATCCACCAGTGCCGCGATGTGGGTGTCGTAGAGGCTGTAGATCACATTCCGGCCCGTTCGAGTCCCCACCACCAAGCCGAGATCGCGCAAGATCCGCAGCTGATGGGAAACGGCCGGCTGCTCGAGCTCCAGCGACGAGGTCAGCTCGCCAACCGTGCAGGACTGAGCCCGCAGACAAGCAAGAATTCGGATGCGGCTGCCCGTGGCCATCGCGCCCATCACGCGTGCAAGGTGATCGGCATCCTCGACGCTGACCGCGGTGGACATTGTGACTTGATGGACCGTTCCGATGTCCACATCCTCACATGCCCATATGCACATGGCAAACGCTGTCAAGCGCGAGGCCCCCTCCCTGCACCGCCCTCGACCAGCGTTCGTCAGTCAGGCGCCGGAGTTGGCATGGCGGCTCGGTGACGACCCTCGTCGCGGCTCCATGTCCGCCCGCCGAGCCGGCACCAACGTAGCGGCGACCGCCTTGAGCCTGACACTGGCGACGCCCTCTGACATCGACTGCTCGCACGGTTGAACAAGGAGCTCATCGACGACCAGGGTGTCGACAATCCAGCAGGGCCAGGGGACGAGAGAGCGCATTGGCGGTCTCTCGACTCCCGTGACGACCGGCTGGCTTCCGATCACTCGTCTCTCTGCGTATCGAAACCGGCGGAAGGGGGCTGGGCCCCGACCAGACCGGGCTCGACGTTTGACCAGCGCTCCTCGATGCGGCCGAAGTGCCAGACCGACAGGGCTATGACCCAGGTGGCCACGAACAAGCCGACGATGACGTAGCCGGCATGGTTGATGTTGAAGTTGGCGAAGAAGTCCCAGAACCCGCCGCTCAAACTGAGGTTCGAGGCGAGCAGACCGAGGATCTCGATCGTGCCGATGACCAAAGCGACAAGCACGGAGAGGCCGGTGATCGTGATGTTGTAGAAGACCTTGCGCACCGGCTTGGCGAACGCCCAGCCGTAGGCGAAGTTCATGAACATGCCGTCGGTGGTGTCGAAGGTGGACATCCCTGCAGCGAACAGGAGGGGCAGCGAGAGCACCGCGTAGAACGGCAGTCCCCCGGCCACGGCGGTTCCCGACAGGACCAGCAGGGCCACCTCGGTGGAAGTGTCGAAGCCGAGGCCAAAGAGGAAGCCGATGGGATACATCTTCCAAGGGGTGTCGATTCGCCGGGCCAAGGGCCCGAAGAAGCGGTTCATGAGACCACGCTTGTTGAGCTGCTCCTCCAGCTCGGCATCGTTGAAGCGGCCGTGGCGCATCTCGCGGAAGACGCGAACAATGGAAACCAGGATGATGAGGTTGAGGATGGCGATGATGTAGAGGAAGGTCCCCGACACGCCCGTCCCGATGATCCCCGTGGTCGTGTGCAGCGACGAGCCGTTGTCGTTGACAGCGCGATCAAGAGCCTTGATTCCGAAGTTGAGGATCACTGCCAGGATGAAAACGACGGTGGAGTGGCCCAGGGAAAAGAAGAATCCGACGCTGAGGGGCCGTTTGCCCTCGGCCATGAGCTTCCGGGTGGTGTTGTCTATTGCGGAGATGTGATCCGCGTCGAAGGCGTGGCGCATACCCAACGTGAGCGCCAGGATGCCGGTACCAAAACCGAAGATCTTGCCCTCGCCGACCTTCAGGTGGGTCCCCACCTTGGCCACTCCCCCGGCGAGAAGGATGAACCCGAGAACATAGAGGCCGATGATCGACGCCACCATCAGGCCCAGCCGGACCCACTCGCGCCGGGTCATCCCGTTGCGGACACGAGTGAAGCGCGATATGGGTGGTGCCTCGATCGTTGTGGCCACGGTCGACTCCCTGGTGTTGGACGAACCAGGACAGGTCTACCTCAATCGCGTAACGCTCGCAATAGGCTCTCGATGGCAGCAACCACCCAGATCACCCGGGCGACCGCCACGGGGCAGGGTCGGGTGGGGGAGCGCTGGCCTGGGATCCTCTCGGAGCCAGGCTGATGGTGAAAGCCGAGAGGGCCACAATCGCCTTCTGGCTGAGCGCCGAGCGCTAGCCGCGAGCTCAGGCTCCGTCGTGCACGTCCTCGAGACCGGCCTCGTGGACGTGGGTGTGGGCGTGGGCCTCGGCGCCATGGGTGTGCTCATGCTCGTGCTCCACGTGGTCGTGACTGTGCTCCACATGAGCGTGGGTGTGGGTCTCGTCGCCGTGGGCGTGCTCATGGACGTGAGGGGTTTGGGTGGTATCGGTCATGCCAACATCCTTACATGTACATATCCACATGTCAAGATGTAGGAGCGTCAGGTGGCCCACGGACCAGCTGATCGACGCGGTGTCGTCAGCGTGTCGAATTCCGACGTTCTGCGTCACCGCGTCGTTCTGCGTCACGGCCTCGGACCAGAGGCCGGCCGAACCCCGGTCCACGGTCGGGCTGCGAACTGCCACCGGGTCGCCGGGTCGGAAGCCCCGCGCTCCCGACTCCGTGCGACCTTCCTGGCCGGTGGGCCAGATCTCCGCCCGACGAACCTCGGGTGTACCGGGACGCCAGCGACGGGTTGCAGATGAAATCGATTCTGTAGTCTCCCCGACCGACCGAAGCTGCGCCATAGTCCGAACGGAGCATATTTCGGGCCAGTCTAGGTCGACCCGTCATCACCGTCGAGATAGCCCGGGAGCTCGCGCTTGAGGATCTTTCCGGTGGAGTTCCGGGGCAGGTGCTCCAAGGTCACGATCTGGCGCGGCACCTTGTGCCGGGCCAGGCGGGAGCGGACGTAGGTCTTCAACTCGTCATCGTCGATGCCGTCACCCGAGGGGACGACGAAGGCCACCAGACGCTGGCCGAAGTCAGCGTCGTCCACCCCGATGATCGCCACCTCGGCGACGGACTCGTGGTCGACCATGAGATCCTCGACCTCGCGGGGGAAGACGTTCTCGCCGCCCGAGATGATCATGTCGTCGTCGCGGCCGGCCACGAAGAGCCGGCCCGCGTCATCGAAGTAGCCCACATCACCGGTGGACATGAAACCGTCGATGACGTCCTTGCCTCCGCCACCGGTGTAGCTCTCGAACAGGAGACCGCTGCGCACGAAGATGCGGCCCGTGGTCCCGGCCGCCAGCTCGGCGCCGTCGTCATCGAGGATGCGGACCGTGGTCCCGACCGGGACGCGCCCGGCGGTGCCAGGTGCCTCACGGAGATCCTTGGGGCCGGCGATCGATGCCCAGCCCACCTCCGTCGAGCCGTACAGGTTGTAGATCACGTCGCCGAAGCGGTCCATGAAACGGACGGCCAGCTCCCCCGGCAGGGCGGAACCACTCAGACCGACGACCCGCAGGGATGACGTGTCATAGCGGTCCAGCACCTCGTCGGGCAGGGCCATGATCCGTTGGATCATCACGGGGACGGCGGCGAGCACACTGACCTGATGGGCCTCGATGAGCCGGATGGTGTCCTCGGGGTCGAAGCGGCGGGGCAGCACGATCTTGGTACCGAGGACCAGGGCGAGGGCGGCGTTGGCCAGGCCCCACGAATGGAACATCGGCGCCGAGATCAGGGTCGTGTCGGAGGAGCGCAGTGGGATCCGGCTCAGGATGGACATGAACGGCTCGAACTCCGAGCCCACCTTGCGCTGGGCGCCCTTGGGGGCCCCGGTCGTGCCCGACGTGAGCACCACCTGGCGACCCTGGTGACGCTCCGGGCTGGGTGCGCCCCGGCCCACGCCCGACGAGACCAGGCGATCGAACGAGACGGCCCGATCCGAGCCGCGGCCGTGTTCGGACCACGCCACCAGCAGGCGCACGTCGTCGCCGAGACCCTCGGTAAGCTCCAGGAACTCCTCGTCGATGAGCAACGCCACCGCCCCCTCCCGCTCGGTCACGTCGACCAGCTGGGGACCGGCGAACCCGGTGTTGAGGTAGACGATGCCGGCCCCGAGCTTGCCCAGGGCGACGATGCCGGCGATGAAGCGCCGGTGGTTGCGACACAACACCGCCACCGTGTCGCCCGCCTTGATCCCCTGATCGGCGAGGCCGACGGCCAGGGCATCGGACCACGCCTCCATCTCGGAGAACGTCGACGATCCGGCGTCATCGACCACGGCGATGGCGTTGCCGCGCAATGCTGCACCGAATCCGTAGACGGCACCGAGGGTCACCCCTCGACGCCAGATGACCTCCGGCACCCGGGCCCACTGCCACGGCCAGTATGGCCCGAGCATCCCGGATCGTCCGACCGCCTCCACGGACACCGCGAAGTTGCGCAGGGTGGTGATCGGATTCGGCATCGCCAGCATGGTAACTACCTGTGAGTAACCGCGCCGTTGGGAGTGGGCTTGGCTGAGCATCGTGACAGGACGAGGGTGACGAGGAGACGGCACCGGCGAGGCCGCCTCGCGGCGGTGGCCGTGGCCGCGGGGATGGCGCTCGGACTGCTGCCCTCCTGTGGCGGCAACCAGGTCCACGCCCCCGTGATCTCGGTGGTGACCTCCATCTACCCGCTGGCCCAAGCCGTCTCCGCCATCGGCGGGGCGACGGTGTCGGTCGTGGACCTGGCCATGCCCGGCGTCGATCCCCGCACCCAGACCCTCACCGCGGCCCAGGCCGGCCAGATCCAGCGGGCCGCCGTCGTCTTCGATGTCGGCGCCGGGTTCCAACCCTCGGTGGAGCAGGCCATCGGCCCGGCCCCGTCGGTGGTCGCCCTTGCTCCCCGTTTCGGCCCGGCCGCCGCTGGCGCCTGGCTGGACCCGGTGCTCATGGGCCGGGTCGCGCCGGTCATCGCCAAGGCTCTGGCCGCCGCCAACCCGGCGGCGGCGAGCGAGTACAGCACGGGGGAGCAGGATTTCTCCGAGCAGATGGCGTCATCGGGCATCGACTACCAGAGCGACCTCGGGGACTGTGCCAAGCACGATGTCGCCGCCCCCGATGGCACCTTGAGCGCCCTGGCCTCCCAGTACCGGCTCACGTTGCACCCCCTGGGGACGTCGCCCTCGCCCACCGACGAGGAGTCGACGACGGCGGCGACGACGGTCGCCTCGGCTGGGATCACGACCGTCTTCTCCGAGCCCTGGGTCCCCAACGCCACCGTCAGGGCCGCCGCCAAGCAGACCGGCGCCAAGGTGCGGGCGTTGGACACGTTGGAAGCTCCGCCCAAGGGCGGGTGGCCGCGCGGCAGCACCTACCTATCGCTGCTGGCCACCAACCTCGCGGCCCTGACCTCCGCCCTCGTCTGCCAGACCAACACCGGCCAGTGAATAGCACCGGTCTCGACCCTCTTGCCGTTGTTGACGACTGGCCGGCCACCGCCGCCGTCGGCGTGGTCGGCCCCGACGGTGCGATCGCGTCCCACGGCCCGACCGAGGAGGTCTTCAAGCTGGCGTCGGTGACGAAGCTGCTCACCACCACGGCCCTCCTCGTCGCCGTCGAGGAGGGAACGGTGGCCCTCGACGACCGGGCCGGTCCCCCGGGCTCCACCCTGCGCCACCTCCTGGCCCACGCCTCGGGGCTGGGACGCGACGGCGAGCGGGTCGTCGCCCCGACGGGCGCCAAGCGGATCTACTCCAACCGCGGCATCGAGGTGGCGGCGGCAACATTGGAGGCGGCGTCAGGGGTGGCGTTCGCCACCTACCTCCGAGAAGCGGTCCTCGACCCGCTCGGCATGACCGCCACCCGCGTGGAGGGGTCGCCCGCTTCGGCGGGGACGGCACCGCTGGTCGACCTGATGGCGTTGGCCCGGGAGCTGCTGGCCCCCCAGGTCCTCGCACCCGAGACGCTCGAGGCCGCCACGGCGGTGACATTCCCCAACCTCGACGGCGTCCTACCCGGCTTCGGTCACCACTCCCCCAACGACTGGGGCGTAGGGTTCGAGATCCGCGACCACAAGAGCCCGCACTGGACCGGCTCGACCAACGCGCCCGCCACGTTCGGCCACTTCGGCCTGGCCGGGTCGTTCGTCTGGGTCGACCCCGTGGCCCGACTGGCGGGTGTCGGCCTGTCCGACACCGACTTCGGGCCGTGGGCCGTCGAGGCGTGGCCGCCGCTGGCCGACGCCGTGCTGGCCCACTACGGCACGGCCCCTCAGACGCTGCGGCGGTAGCGGCCCCCGACCTCGAAGAGGGTGTCGGTGATCTGACCGAGGCTGAGCACCCGAACTGCGTCCATGAGCACCTCGAAGAGGTTGTCACCGGCGAGGGCGGCCTGGGCCAGCCGTCGGGTCATGGCCGGGGCCTCCTCGGCATGACGTTTCTGGAACTCGGCCAGCCTGGCGATCTGGCCCTGCTTCTCCTCCTCGGTGGAACGGGACAGGGGAAGGGCGGCCGGTTCGGTTTCGTCCTCGGGGGCGAGAAACGTGTTGACGCCGACAATGGGCAGGCTTCCGTCGTGCTTGCGGGTCTCGTAGAGCATGGACTCGTCCTGGATCTTGCCGCGCTGGTAGCCCGTCTCCATAGCGCCGAGCACGCCGCCGCGCTCGCTCATGCGATCGAGCTCGGTCAGGACCGCCTCCTCGACCAGGTCCGTCAGCTCGTCGACGATGTAGCTCCCCTGGAGGGGGTTCTCGTTGCGGGCCAACCCCCACTCCCGGGCGATGACCAGCTGGATGGCCAGGGCCCGGCGCACCGACTCCGCCGAGGGCGTGGTGACGGCCTCGTCGCTAGCATTGGTGTGCAGGCTGTTGGCGTTGTCATAGTGGGCGCACAAGGCCTGGAGCGTGGTCCGGATGTCGTTGTAGCCCATCTCCTGGGAGTGCAGCGACCGCCCCGAGGTCTGGATGTGGTACTTCAGCTTCTGGGAGCGGGCGTTGGCCTCGTAGCGGTCCCGCATGGCCACCGCCCAGATGCGGCGCGCCACCCGACCGATGACGGTGTACTCGGGGTCCATGCCGTTGGAGAAGAAGAACGACAGGTTCGGGGCGAAGTCATCGATGTTCATGCCCCGAGCCAGATAGGCCTCGACGTAGGTGAATCCGTTGGCCAGGGTGAAGGCCAGCTGGCTGATCGGGTTGGCCCCGGCCTCGGCGATGTGATAGCCGGAGATGGACACGGAGTAGAAATGACGGACCTTGTGGTCGATGAACCACTCGGCCACGTCGGCCATGGCCCGCAGGGAGAACTCGGTGGAGAAGATGCAGGTGTTCTGGCCCTGATCCTCTTTCAGGATGTCGGCCTGCACCGTCCCCCTGACCGTGCGCAGGGCCCGCTCCCGCAGCTCGGCCCGCTCCTCGTCGCTCGGCGCCCGACCGTTCTCGGCCTCGAAGCGGTCGGTGACCTGGTCGACGGCGGTGTTGAGAAACATGGCCAGGATGGTCGGGGCCGGGCCGTTGATCGTCATCGACACCGACGTGGACGGCGACGTCAGGTCGAAGCCGCCATAGAGCACCTTCATGTCGTCAAGGGTGCAGATCGACACCCCGGAGTTGCCGACCTTGCCGTAGATGTCCGGTCGGGTGGCCGGGTCGTAGCCGTAGAGGGTCACCGAGTCGAAGGCCGTCGACAACCGGGTGGCGGGCTGGCCCTCGGCCAGCAGCTTGAAGCGCCGGTTGGTGCGAGCGGCGTCGCCCTCACCGGCGAACATGCGAGCCGGGTCCTCGCCATCGCGCATCAGGGGGAAGACGCCGGCGGTGTAGGGAAACCGCCCGGGCAGGTTCTCCGAACGCAGGAAGCGGAGGAGATCGCCCTCGTCGGTCGTCCGGGGCAGGGCCACCCGGGGCACCGAGGTCCCCGACAGCGACACCCGCCGCAGGGCCACCTCGGCGCCGGCGTCGGTCTGGGTCGGCGGAATCTCAGCCAGGAGCGCCTCCGCCGGCAGCTTCTCGGCTGGCAGAGTATCCGCCCTCCAGGTGGCGGCCAGCTCCGGCCACTCCTCGAGCGCCCGCCGGGCGTCACCGTCGAGTTGGCCATCGGTGACGGTGGCCAGCTCATCGACGTCGGTGCGGGACCGGCCCTCATCGCCGAGCAGCTCCGCGGTGGTCCGCAGGGCCTGGCGGCGACGGGCCAGGTCAGCCTGGGCCTCGGTGTGGGCGTGATAGCTGCGGACGCTCTCGGCGATCTCGGCCAGATAGCGGGCGCGGGCCGGGTCGACGACGGTCGCGCTCAGGGTCGAGGTGTGGGTGTCGACCGTCGCCAGGGCGCTCGGCCCCACCTGCAGGCCCTTGTCGGCGAGCCGGGTGCGCAGGTCCTGATAGAGGGCGGTCACGCCATCGTCGTTGAACTTGGAGGCCACGGTGCCGAACACGGGCAGATCCTCCGACGCGACCCCGGCGTGTTGCTCGCTGCGAGCCAGGACCCGGCGCACGTCGCGCAGGGCGTCAAGCCCGCCCCGCCGCTCGAACTTGTTGATGGCCACCACGTCGGCGAAGTCGAGCATGTCGATCTTCTCCAGCTGCGAGGCGGCCCCGAACTCGGGGGTCATCACATAGAGCGAGACATCGGCCAGGTCCACCACGCCGGCGTCACCCTGGCCGATCCCCGGTGTCTCCACGATGATCAGATCGAACCCGGCCGCCCGGGCAGCCTGGACCACCTCCCCGATCTTGTCGGGAAGCTCCGAGGCGGAACCCCTCGTGGCCAGGGAGCGGACGAAGATCCGTTGGGGGGCGATGGCGTTCATACGGATGCGGTCCCCGAGAAGCGCCCCGCCGCCGCGACGCCTCGTGGGGTCCACGGCCAGCACCGCAATGCGCAACTTGTCATCCTGATCGAGCCGGAAGCGACGCACCAGTTCGTCGGTCAGCGACGATTTTCCCGACCCACCGGTTCCGGTGATGCCGAGCACCGGCGCCCCCGACGCCGAGGCAGCCTGGGCCAACGCCTGGTGGAGCTCTGCGGGCACCACGTCGGCCTGCAGGGCGCTGATGATCCGGGCCAAGGCAGGGTTGTCGCCCGTCAGGGCGGCATCGACATCCGCTTCCCTCGGGGTCGGGACGGGCCGGTCACAAGCCTCGATCATGGTGTTGACCATGCGCTCGAGGCCGAGGCGCTGACCGTCGGCCGGCGAGAAGATGTGGGTCACGCCCGCCTCGTGGAGGGTGTCGATCTCGGCCTGGACGATCACCCCTCCCCCGCCGCCGAAGACCTTCACGTCCCCCCGGCCCTGATCCCGGAGGCGTTCGATGAGATAGCCGAAATACTCGACGTGACCGCCCTGGTAGGAGCTGATGGCCACCCCGTCGGCGTCTTCCTGAACGACGGCGGAGACGACGTCGTCAACCGAACGGTTGTGGCCCAGGTGGACGACCTCGGCCCCCTGGCGCTGCAGGAGGCGGCGCATGATGTTGATGGACGCGTCGTGGCCATCGAAGAGGCTGGCGGCGGTCACGAACCGCACCGGGTGGCTGGGGCGGTACAGCTCGTCGGTCATGGACCCAGATTACTCCAACGTCCTACTATTGTCACCGTCACCTGGGCGAATTGTCAGGCCCGGCAGAGTCGGTAGCCCGCCCCTTCGACGCATGACGCTAGGCGACCACATCGCCCACATCGCCCACGAACGATGTGACGCCCATCAACGGAGTGTCACTCAGGGACGGTATGCGGCCCTCAGCGACACCGCGATGACGAGCGACCAGCGGACCATCGTTCGGTCCCGGAAGATCTGCGAGCGCGTCGAGGGGGCTGGATCATCGCGGCGGGCGATGTCGACGGCCGCGGAGGCGGGCGCCCAGGAACACGAAACCGGCGATGAAAGGCGCCGCTCTAATGAAGAACCTCGTGGCTGGTCTCCGGCCAGGTCCAGTCGGCGATCTCGGGAAGGTCATCGCCGTGCTCTCGGGTCCAGGCTTTTGCTCGACGCCGTTCGTCGGTCATGGTTTGACGGACGGTCGCGGCACGCGGTCCGAGGCCGGGGACTCGGTCGATGACGTCGGTAACGAGGTGGTAACGGTCGAGGTCGTTGAGCATCACCATGTCGAAGGGGGTGGTGGTAGTGCCGTTCTCCTTGTAGCCGCGGACGTGGATGTTGGCATGGTTGGTCCTGCGATAGGTGAGGCGGTGCACGAGCCACGGGTAGCCATGGAAGGCGAAGATGACCGGTCGGTTGGCGGTGAAGAGTGCATCGAACTCGGCGTCAGGCAGCCCGTGAGGGTGCTCCGACGCGGGCAGAAGCCTCATCAGGTCCACGACGTTGACGAACCGGACGGACAGCTCGGGGAGATGCTGACGGATCAAGTCGGCGGCAGCCAAGGCTTCGAGCGTGGGAATATCGCCGGCACATGCCAGAACCACGTCAGGCAGCGAGCCCATGTTCTCGGTGCCGGCCCAATCCCAGGTGCCGATGCCTCGGGTGCAGTGGGCCTCGGCCTGGTCCATGGGGAGGTAGTCAAGGGCGGGGTGTTTACCGGCGACGATGACATTGACGTAGTGACGGCTGCGCAGGCAATGGTCGGCGACCGACAACAGGCAGTTGGCGTCGGGCGGCAGGTACACCCGGACGATGTCGGGCTTCTTGTTCATGACCACATCCAAGAAGCCGGGATCCTGATGGGTGGACCCGTTGTGATCCTGGCGCCAAACATGCGAGGTGAGCAGATAGTTGAGCGAGGCGATGGGCCGGCGCCATGGCACCTTGGAGGACGCTTCGAGCCATTTGGCGTGCTGGTTGAACATGGAGTCGACGATGTGGATGAATGCCTCGTAGCAGGTGAACAGGCCGTGCCTGCCGGTGAGCAGGTAACCCTCGAGCAGACCCTGGCAGAGGTGCTCCGAGAGGACCTCGATCACGCGCCCTTCGGGACTGAGGTGATCGTCAGCATCATCGCGGGCGGCCATCCATTCCCGGCCGGTGACCTCGAAGACGGCGTCCAGGCGGTTGGAGGCAACCTCATCGGGCCCAAACAGGCGGAAGGCGGTGGGATTGGCGGCGACCACGTCGCGCACCCATGAGCCAAGCACTGCGGTGGCCCCGTGCTGGCCGGCGCCGTGATGGGGTACCTCAACGGCGTAATCTCGGAAGTCGGGCAGCTCTAGACCGCGCAGGAGCACCCCGCCGTTGGCCACCGGGTTGGCGCTCATCCGCCGATCCCCTTTCGGCGGGAAGCCAAGCAGTTCGGGGACCGGGACCCCATCGACATCGAAGAGCTCCGCCGGCAGGTAGGAGCGCATCCATGCCTCGAGCTCCTCACGGTGAGCGGTATTGGTACGGGCCTCGGCGATGGGCACTTGATGGGCACGAAAGGTGCCCTCGACCTGGAGACCATCGACGATCTTCGGCCCGGTCCAGCCCTTTGGCGAGCGCAGTACGATCATCGGCCAACGGGGCAGGCTCAGGTCGCCGTCGACTCGAGCCCGGGTCTGGATGGCGGTGATGTCCTCGAGGCAGGCGTCGAGCGTGGCGGCCATGGCCTGGTGGGCCTCGGCCGGGTTGGCATCGATGCTCACCGTCACCATGTGCGGGTCGTACCCGTAGCCACGAAGCAGCGCCAGCAGGTCGCCTTCGGGGATGCGGGCCAGGACGGTGGGGTTGGCGATCTTGTAGCCGTTGAGATGCAGGATCGGTAGCACCGCTCCGTCTCGGGCGGGGTTGACGAACTTGTTGACGTGCCAGCTGGCGGCAAGGGGTCCCGTCTCCGCCTCGCCATCACCGACCACGCAGAACACGGTCAGGTTCGGATCGTCGAGGGCCGCACCATAGGCGTGGAGGAGGGAGTACCCGAGCTCGCCGCCTTCGTGGAACGAGCCCGGTGTGTCCGGAGCGAGGTGGCTGGGCACACCGCCGGGGAACGAGAACTGCCGGAACAGCCGCAGCATCCCATCGGCGTCGCAGCTGATCGACGGCGCCCGCTCACTGTAGGTACCTTCGAGCCAGGCGCAGGCATTGGGGCCCGGCCCGCCGTGGCCGGGGCCCATCACGTACACCGCGTCCAGGTCCCGAGCCCGGATGACCCGGTTGGCGTGCGCGTAGATCAGGTTCAGCCCTGGGGTTGTCCCCCAATGGCCGAGCAGCCGAGGCTTGACATCCTCAGGCTCCAACGAGCGGATCAGGAGCGGGTTGTCCATCAGGTAGATCTGGCCGACTGCCAGGTAGTTGGCGGCACGCCACCAAGCATCGAGCACCCGCAACTGCTCGTGGTCGAGCGGTCCGGCCACGTCGGCGAGGGTGTAGGGCGTCGGGGCTACCGAGCGCCGGGTGGCGGACACGTCCCCATTGTTGCCTAGGTCGCCCCCGATCGGTACCGGGATCTCCTGCAGGTTCATCACTTGTGCATGCTTCTTCCTGAATTGGGCATCATCGACCCAAGCATGGACCAGCCCAGGGCACCCTTGTCGTAGGCCGACGGTCACCCCTCGTAGGGCCGAAGGTCACCTATCCTCGACACGAGATGCGCGTGCTCGTGGTCAACGCAGGGTCGAGCAGCGTCAAGCTTCGCGTCGTCGACAACGAGGGGCACATCGGCGCCAAGGCCGACCTTGGCGCCCCCGGCCAGGACCTGGTCGACCAGCTCGAACGATTCGTTGGTGACGCCGGGCCTTTGGACGCAGCAGGGCACCGCGTCGTCCATGGGGGTTCGCGGTTCCGGGACGCCGTCGTTGTCGACGACGCCATTCGGGCCGACCTCGACAAGCTCAGCGCCCTCGCCCCGCTGCACAACCCGCCGGCTCTCGAGGCGATCGACGCCCTCACCCGAATACGCCCCGAGCTGGCCTCCGTCGCATGTTTCGATACCGCGTTCCACGCGTCGCTGCCGCCCGAGTCCGTCAGCTACGCCTTGCCTTCCGACTGGGTCGACCGTTGGAGCATCCGGCGCTACGGCTTCCACGGGTTGAGCTGTAGTTGGGCGACAGCGAGGACCGCCGAGGTGTTGGGTTGGCCACCCCACAGCGGACGCCTCGCCGTCTGTCATCTCGGGGCGGGCGGATCCGTGACGGCCGTGCACGCCGGACGATCGGTGGACACCACCATGGGCTTCACACCGGTGGAGGGGCTGGTGATGGCCACCCGGCCCGGCGATGTCGACCCCGGAGCCATCTCCTGGCTGGTGGCCAACGGGATCGGAGCCGACGAGCTCGGCGACGCGTTGGAGCATCGCAGCGGCCTGGCAGCCCTCTCCGGTGAGCCGAGTGGCAACATGAGGGTGCTGCTCGCCAGACGGGATGGAGGAGACATCCCCGCAGGGCTTGCGGTCAGGATCTACCTGCATCGGTTGCGAGCAAAGATCGCGGCGATGGCGGCGGCCATGGAGGGGCTCGATGCCCTGGTGTTCACCGGCGGCATCGGCGAAAACTCCGAGGCAATCCGTGCCGAGACCTGTGCGGGACTCCACTGGCTGGGCGTGAGCATCGATGAGCACGCCAATACGAGCTCGGCCGGCTCCGACGCCGACATCAGCGGCTCCGGTGCACCGGTGCGGACCGTCGTGGTCCACGCCCGCGAGGAGCTGGTCATCGCCGCCGACTGCCGCCGTCTCCTCGCCAGCCGGCGCTGATCTCGACGATCACCCGTCACGCCGAGCAGAGCCATTCGCCGGCCGAGACAGGACCTCGGCCCCTACGGGCACCGGCCTCGCCAGACGATGGAGCCCGTCGGGTCGCCCGGACGGGCGTTCGACACGATCGGTACACCGCCGACGGGACGACAACAAGGAGACGTCGAGATGGGACGCAAGACTTTCGATTCGTTGGTGAGTGCTGGCGGGCTGCTGTTGGTGGCCGTGCTCCTGATCGCCGGGGGACTGCTCACCTGGGGACACAGCTACATCGGCCAGCAGGTCCACAGCCAACTCGCGGCCCAGCAGATCTACTTCCCGGCCGCCAACAGCCCGACGGTCGCCGGCTCGCAGTTCACCGCCATGCGTCAATACGGCGGCCAGCAGATGACGACCGGTGCCCAGGCCGAGGTCTATGCCGATCACTTCATCGCCGTCCACCTCAAGGAGATCGGCGGAGGCAAGACCTACTCGCAGCTGTCGACCGAGGCAATCGCGCAGCCGAACAACGCCAAGCTGGCCGCTCAGGTCAACACCGTGTTCAAGGGCGAGACTCTTCGCGGTCTGCTGCTCAACGCCTACGCCTTCGGGACCATGGGGACGATCGCCAGGATTGCCGCCGTAGCAGCCTTCATTGCCGCCGGATTGCTTCTGGTCCTCTCCGCCCTGGGTCTCTCCCACGCTCGCCGGAGGGCCCCGGCCGACGTGACCCTCACGGCATCCAACTCCCGCCTTCCCGTCGCGGCCAACGCCTAGACACCAGCCAGAAGAGCTATACCAGGACCCCCGGCCTCAGCGGCCGGGGGTCCTGTTCTTCGCCGATCACTGTGGGAGCTGCGGCCTGCTGGAGGCTTGCACGACCGACCCCGAATGGCAGGACGCCTTATGGCTAGCCCGTGCCCAACGTCCAGACGCCTGACCAGACCGGGCAGGGGCGGTCCGATCTCGGCTTCACCGAAGTTCATCCACGACGGCGGCGAGCACCTCTTTGGGTGCAGGGAGTGCGCCCTCCCCCGATCCTACCCCGTCGGAAACCCCCTCGGTCATGCGCCGTCCGGTGAGGCGATCCGTGGAGAGATGAATCAGCGGAGTCTCCAGGCGTCCCACCCATGGATCCGGGTCGACGACCATGGCATCTTTCCCCTCCGGGTCAACCATCACCTGGTGAGCCAGTCCGACAGCAACGACGCTCCAACCTCGACGCGTGACCGGGTCGACGTCGTCTACTTCGAAGGCGAGTACGACGTTTCGTGTTTCAGTAGCGTGGGTCTCGCCGGCACCGAAGACCACCTCCTCCCCGGCCAGGCGATAGCTGACCGGGAGGATGGCTGGCAGGGCATGACGGCTCACCGCCACCCGACCTACCGATCGGCTCGCCAACAGACGCAAGCATTCCGCTCGCGACAGGATCTCCAGGCCATCGCTGTCCACGTTCGCAACCGGAATGTTCTGGGGTTGGGGCGGTCCACCGTTCGCCGCCGCTTCATTCGAGCGGTCCATTCAGGTACCTCCATCGCCTCGGTCGATTGTCGTGGTACGACGAGCTTGGGCCAGGTCGGGACCGCCGGGTAGTGCCAAAGGTCCTCATCCCTCAGGGCGCTTGGATCCACCGGCCATTGGCCCCTGGGATTGGAGGCGAAAGGCCCTGCCACGGACCGAGCGGGATGCGGCAGGGTGGTGCTGCGATACCGATCCAAGCTCAGCACCTCACATCGGAGCAGAACACCATGGGAACACCAGCGTCAACATCCAGCGGCTCACTGGCCCCCACGTCGGCCGACGCCTTCGAGGCCCAGGAAGCGCGGAACGCCGGCGGGCCGCTCGCGGAGATCGACGAGATCGTGGCCGGCGTGTCGCAGAGGGACCGCCAAGCCACAGAGCGAGGCATGCACGAGATGGAGGTCCAACGTGAGTTCCTCGACGAGTTCACCACCACCTGCCGGCGCGAGATACGACCGGCGATGGAGTCCGTGCTGAGGCAGCTCCATCGTAGCGGTGGCGGGGGCCTGATCGAGGAGCACAACGGCGGTGAAACTCGGATCCGCACTCCTCGCCTGACCCTCTGGATGTCCCTCGAAGGCGACATCGTCGGCGGCCCCCGCCCCGACCGAGATCCCTATCTCCAGCTCGACGCGGACGCCGCCCAGCGTGACGTCAAGATCACCGAAGGCGATATGTGGCGTGGGGCCGGCGCCGGCCACAGCGGCCCCACGGCCGTGTGGCAACTCTCCGACATCACCGCAGAGCGGATAACCCAAGAGCTGGCAGATATCGTGCGGCGCGCCGCGTTGTGACCTGAGAGCTTCAAGCGGCGGTGCTGCAGACGGCACTACCTTCTGAACGACAGCGTTGCTCCGGACCTCGGTGACGCCCGTGCCCGCACGGACACGTCGCCGAGGATCGGAAATGCAATGCCCGATGAATCGCCGTCAGGGATCACGCCCGAAGTCGTGCGCAGTGAGTTGTACCGGCTGACACCGGGCGAGGATGTGATCATCCCAGCCACCTGGGCCGGTTCCGTGCCTCAGGTGGGCGGCATCGCGCCGCGGATGCGCATTGGGCGTACCAGGTGGCTCAACCTGATGTGGCTGGTACCCGCCGGTTTGGTCCTCCTGCTCGCAGCGGTGGCGGTGGCCCAGGGCCTGCGTCACGTCCCGTCCGTGCAGCGGTTCATCGCCGCCCATCCCGGCACCATCGCCCAGGCGCACCCGAAGACGGTGGGTTTCCCGTCGTGGCTGCGCTGGCAACACTTCTTCAACGTCTTCTTCATGATCTTCATCATTCGCTCCGGGATCCAAGTCCTCTCCGACCACCCCCGCCTCTACTGGACTCGTCACTGCACCCCGGGCCGGGACTGGTTCCGGGTCCAAAAGCCGGTGCCGGCCGACCCACTGTGGACAGCCAAACAGGACTCGATCAGCCTCCCTGGTCAGGTCGGCCTGCCCGGCTTGCGGCACTCCATCGGTCTGGCTCGCTGGTGGCACCTGGGTACGGACACACTCTGGCTGCTCAACGGCGTCGTCTTCTTCGTCCTCCTCTTCGTCACGTCGCAGTGGCAGCGCCTGGTGCCAACGACGTGGCAGGTGTTCCCCGACGCCCTGTCGGTCCTCGTCCAGTACCTGTCGCTGAACTGGCCGACCGAGACCGGCTGGGCCGCCTACAACGGGCTGCAACTCATCGCCTACTTCATCACCGTCTTCGTCGCCGCCCCCCTGGCCCTGATCACCGGTTTGGGCATGTCGCCAGCCTTGTCCACCCGCTTCAAGAGGATCAGCCGCGTCCTCAGCATTCAGGTCGCACGGTCACTCCACTTCTTGGTCCTGGCCTGGTTCCTGTTCTTCATCGTCATCCACGTCACCCTGGTCTTCGCCACCGGCGCCCTGGTCAACCTGAACCACATCTACGCCGGACGCAACGACCACGGCTGGACCGGCTTCGTCCTGTTCGCCGTCTCCATGGTGGTCATCGTGGTCGGGTGGGTCGCGGCCACCCCGTTGACCATCGCCCACCCTCGCAAGATCCAACGAGTCGGCCAAGCCCTCGTCGGGCCCCTCCAGCATCTCTTCGAACATACCGACCCCAAGCCCGGCCAGTACCGAGAGAACGACATCTCTCCCTACTTCTGGCACAACGGCCAGTATCCGGACTCCGACGAGTACAAGCGGCTCTTCGACACCGGATTCGCCGACTACCGCCTACGGATCCACGGTCTCGTCGACAATCCCGTCGAACTCGACCTCACCCAACTCCGGGCTCTGCCCCATCACCAGCAGATCACCCAGCATTTCTGCATCCAGGGGTGGTCCGGCATCGCCAAGTGGGGCGGCGTGTCCATGGCGACCATCCTTGACCTGGTCCGCCCCCGACCCGAGGCGAGGTGGGTGGTCTTCTACTCCCTCGGCGACGGGGCCGACAAAGGCACCTACTACGACGCCCACCCCATCGAGCACATGCGCCACCACCTCACGATGCTGGCTTACGACATGAACGACCAGCCGCTCACCTTCGGCCACGGCGCCCCGTTGCGGCTCCGCAACGAGATCGAGCTCGGATTCAAACAGGTCAAATGGATCAAGGGCATCGAGTTCGTCGTCGACTTCTCCGAGGTCGCCGGCGGTTACGGCGGATACAACCAGGACCACGAGTTCTTCGGTTACCGCCAATCCATCTAGAAGGAGAGAGCTCGGTGCCGACTGCGATGCAACTCACCAACAACAGCAACTCCCGGCGGCGTCTGCGGGTCACGTCATGAGCGCTGGGGAGCCGACGCGGGGTCCGGCCGGCTCGTTTCGTTCGTCGGTTCGCTTCGATCCTGAGCGGGCTGTCGTCGCCAACGTTGCGGCTGAGGACGGCACGACGGTGTTCGTGGTGTGTCTCGATGTGGACCAGGCCCTGTCGGAGCACCCGGCTCCCGCCGACCTCACCCTGCTGATCATCGAGGGACAGCCGGCCATCACGGTCGCCGACACCACGACGGTCACCACCGCCGGTGACGTCATGGTGATGGGCCTTGGCACCCTGCACTCCCTTGCGGCCGGCTCTCAACGAGCCGTGGTCGTGGGGGTGCTCCACACCCGGCCGTCAAGGTCAGTCCCGGAGTAGGTGGCGCCGGCCATGGGCACCTCCAAGGTGTGTTGCCACTGCACAATGGCCACATGCCTGGATGGACCTGTCCTCAATGCCGACGACTCTTCCGGCGCTCCGGACAGTCCCACGAGTGCTCCCCCGCCATGTCGCTCGAGGAATATTTCTCGACGGGGCCAAGCCACGAGCGCCCCATCGGCGAGGCCGTCATCAGCCACCTCCAGACCGTCGGGCCCCTCCATGTCGAACCCGTCTCCGTGAGCATCTTCCTCAAGCGAGCCCAGACCTTCGCCCAGCTGCGCCCCAAGGACCGGTGGGTGGCGTTGTCCTTCTCGCTGCCCCAGACGGTCCGACACGACCTCATCACGAGGAAGGTCATCCCCTACCACGGGCGATACCACCACGTCGCCAACCTGCGGACCGCCGACGACCTCGATCACAGGCTCCGCTCCTGGTTGACCGAGGCGTACCTCAACGCACCGGAATGACCGGCGTCGACTACTCGTACTCGACGATCTGGGGCACAGGCGCCAGGCCCAGGACCTCATCGGGGGTCTGCAACGGTTGGTCGCGGGTGTAGAAGAGCTTGTAGCCCAACGCCCAGCGGGGGTCGCTGGCCAGCAGCTGGTACACGGAGAGCTTGTTGTCGGTGGCCCCGAAGCCGTCCATGTTGAAGGCGAGGGCCAGGTTCGGGCGGGCGCTGACGTCCGGCTTGGCCTCGACCATCGAGGCGCGGAACTGGTGGATGATCAGCAGCTTCTGGGGGAGGCGGTGATCGACGGTGAGTTGCTGCAACCAGGCGGAGACCTGGTTGATCTCACCGGCCGTGGTCTTGCCGATCTGCGCGCTCGGTCGTTGGCCAGGCTGGAGCTCCCATTCGGGATCCAGGGCCAGACCGACGTCGGGGTGGACGAGCCACGGCTCCAGCGCCTGAGCATCGGCCAGAAGGCCACTCCGCCCGGGCTGGATGTCCAGGATCAGCATGCCGTGGTGGGCGTGGACCACATCCAGGTACTCCTGCAGCTGCGACGGAGCCAGCTTCGCGGAATAGGTGCCGTTCGGTCCCGGCGCCGCTTGGGCCGTATAGGCGATCAGCTCGTAGCTCGGAACGACAACGGTCTTCGGCGACGAGAAGGAGCCGGCGGTGGCCGCCAGCCGGGCCCAGAGTGCGTCCGGTGGGGCATCGCCGAGCACACCGAGGGTCGGGCTCGCAGGGGCCCCGTAGTAGGCCACCAGCCGGTGCGAAGGGAACAGGGAGGTCCCGCCACCCGGTTCTTTCGAGAGTGGGGGCAGCGGCGCCGCAGGGCGCGCCGGCTTGGCGGCCAGCCTCGAGGGGTCCGACGCACCCCCAGCATGGCGCCCCGAGGAACCGAGGCGGCTGACACCGTAGGCAGCCCCCCCGAGGACGCTGAAGAGGACCATGGCCAGCGCGACGGTGAAAAGGCGGCGGAGAGCGTACTGCCGACGGGTAGGTCGAAGGTAGAAGTCGGCCGGAAGTCCGGACCCTCTGAGGCGCGGTGAGCGGGGAGGACCCCCCGAGGTTGCTGCCTCCATAGGGTATCGATCCTCGCTCTACCTGGCCCAGATTGCAACTTGTTGTGCGGTCCGCGACCGTTGCGGGTCAGGCCCGCCGGCGTTGTTCCATGAGCCGCAGGACGAGGGGCGTGAAGATCAACTGCAGGGCCAGCTCCATCTTTCCACCGGGCACGACGATGATGTTGGGCCGCGACATGAACGAGTCGTGCAGCATCGACAACAGGTAGGGAAAGTCGATGCCTTTGGGGTTGGCGAAGCGGATGACGACGAAGCTCTCGTCGGCGCTGGGGATGAATCGGGCGATGAACGGGTCGGAGGTGTCGACCGTCGGTACCCGCTGAAAGTTGACGTGGGTGCGTGAGAACTGCGGGCAGATGTAGTTCACGTAGTCGGGCATGCGCCGCAGCACCGTGTCCATGACCGCCTCGTTGGAGTAGCCGCGCTCGGTCTTGTCACGATGCGCCTTTTGGATCCACTCCAGGTTGATGATCGGCACTACGCCGACGAGCAGATCGGCGTGCTGGGCGACGTTGACGCTGGGCGTCACCGCCGCCCCGTGGAGGCCCTCGTAGAAGAGTATGTCGGTGTCGGGAGGTATCTCCTCCCAGGGCGTGAACGTGCCGGTCTCCTGGCCGTAGGGCTTGGCCTCCTCCTCGTTGTGGAGGTACCGACGGGTGAGACCGGTACCGTCCTTGCCATAGCTCTCGAACAGGGTCGCCAGGTCGTCCAGCAGGTTCGCCTCGGGGGTGAAGTGACAGAAGTGACGGTTGCCCGTCTCCTCGGCGTCGGTCGTCGCCACCTTCATCCCCTCACGGTCGTGGCGGTGGAAGGAGTCGCCCTCCACCAGGGCGGGGGTGATGTCCTCCCGGCGGAAGATCTGCTGCAACGTCTTGGTCACCGACGACGTGCCTGCGCCGGACGAGCCGGTGATGGCCACGACTGGATGCTTGACCGACATGGCTCCTCCTTGCGGTGCTCAGGGGTGGAACAGGGACCGGGTGTTGAACAGGGACGCATCGAAAGGGTCAACGGTTGGTTCGACGTGGTCACGGTGGTACTGCTCGATGCGCTCCACCTCGTGACGCGACCCGAAGATGAGCGGCATACGCTGGTGCAGGGTGGTGGGGGTCAGGTCCATCAGCCGCTCGTGGCCGGTGCTGGCCAGGCCGCCGGCCTGCTCGATGATGAAGGAGATCGGGTTTGCCTCGTACATGAGGCGGAGCCGTCCCGGTGAGATCGGGTCCTTGCTGTCTGTCGGGTCGAGGAACACCCCGCCCCGGGTGAGGATGCGGAACGCCTCGGCCACCAGGGAGGCAACCCAACGCATGTTGAAGTCCTTGTCCCGGGGACCGGTGCTCCCGGCCAGGCACTCTTGAACGTAGCGTCGAACGGGGGGTTCCCAGAAGCGCTCGTTGGACGAGTTGATGGCGAACTCGCTGGTCTCCTCGGGGATGCGCATCTGGGGGTGGGTGAGGATGAAGGCGCCAATGTCCCGGTCGAGGGTGAAGCCGTCGACACCGCTCCCCGTGGTCAGGATGAGCATCGTCGACGGGCCGTAGAGGGCGAAGCCGGCACAGACCTGGGCCACGCCTGGCTGCAGGAAGGCGTCGATCGATGCGTCATCCCCAGGGCTGGGGCTGCGCAGGATGGAGAAGATGGTCCCCACGGAGATGTTGACATCGATGGTTCCCGAGCCGTCCAGCGGGTCGAACACGAGCAGGTACTTGCCGCGCTGGTACCGCTCCGGTATGGAGTAGACGTCCTCCATCTCCTCCGAGGCGATGGCGGCCAGGTGCCCGGTCCACTCCGTCTGGCTGATCATCACCTCATTGCTGATGACATCGAGGTTCTTCTGCACCTCCCTGTGCGCCTCGGCCCCGCCGGAGGTGCCGACCGGGCCGACAAGGGCCCCCTTGTTCACCTGGTTGGCGATGATCTTGGCTGCGGTCGCCACGGCGTTGAGCAGCCCGGAGAAGTCCCCCGTCGGATCGCGTTGCTGGCTCTCGTGCTCCTTCTCGATGGTCCATCGAGTGAGCGTCTTGCGCCCTTCTTCCACGGTGTACCCACCTCCCTGACGATCGCCTTCTGCTCGCGCCACAGTGATGGCGCCGTCGGTGATGGTAGGCCCGAGGCCCGGTCGTCGCCTCACCCGGTCCAGTGAGTCGGGGGGTGAGGGCCGCTCACCCCCGCGGGACGGCCGGCCCCGTCCCGCCCGGCCCCACCGGAAAAAGCGGGCCGGTCAGTGGCCGCGGGCGATCCATCCATCGAGATGGGGAGCCTCGTCGCCGATGCGGGTGTCGTCGCCGTGTCCGGTGTGGACGACCGTCGCCGCCGGCAGGGGCAACAACCGGTCCCTGATCGACTCGATGATGGTCTCGAAGCTGGACCAGGAACGACCGGTGGCCCCCGGTCCCCCCGCGAAGAGGGTGTCGCCGGAGAACAGCAGGTCATCGGCCGCCACGTGGATGCAGACGCCACCGGGGGAATGACCAGGGGTGTGGAGCACCTCGAGGCGGTGGGCGCCGAGAGCGATGCTCTGGCCATCGGCCAGGGCCAGGTCCGGGGCCCGGTCGGGGTAGACCATGTCCCACAGGTGGCGGTCGTCGGGGTGTACGGCGATCGGAGCATGCACCAACCCGGCCAGATCGGCGGCGGCATTGATGTGGTCGTTGTGGCCGTGGGTGGCCAGGATCATGATCACCCGGCGGCCGCCGACCGCGTCGGCGATGGGCGCCGCCTCGTGGGCGGCGTCGATGACGATCACCTTCTCGTCGTCGCCGACGAGCCAGATGTTGTTCTCCACCTCGAAGTCCTCGCCGTCGATGGAGAAGATGCCGTTGGTCCGCACCCGTTCGACGCGCAGGGCGGCAGTCTGTCCGGCCGCAGCCGGATCGACGCTCACAGGACGACCACCGAACGCAGGACTTCGCCATTCTGCATGCGGGCGAACGCTTCCTCGACCCCTTCGAGACCGATGGTCTCGGTGACGAACCCGTCGAGATCGAGCTTGCCCTTCAGGTAGAGGTCGATCAGCGTGGGGAAATCCCGCGTGGGGAGGCAATCGCCGTACCAGGAGGACTTGAGGGCGCCACCTCGACCGAACAGCTCGATCAGGGGCAGCTCGATGGTCATGGACGGATCGGGAACCCCGACCTGGACGAGGGTCCCGGCATGGTCCCGGGCGAAGAAGGCCTGCTTGTAGGTCTCGGGCCGGCCCACCGCCTCGATCACCACGTCGGCGCCGAAGCCGTCGGTGAGAGCCCGGATGGCCTCCACCGGATCGTCCTGGCCGGCATTGACCACGTGGGTGGCCCCGAAGCGGCGGGCCAGCTCCAACTTGCGGTCGTCGAGATCGACGGCGATGACGGTCCGGGCCCCGGCCAGGGCAGCACCGGCGATGGCCGCGTCACCGACACCACCACAACCGAACACGGCGACGGTGTCGCCCTGGCGGACGCCGCCGGTGTTGACCGCCGCCCCGTAGCCGGCCATGATCCCGCAGCCGATCAGACCGGCCGCCTCAGGACGGGCGTCGGGGTTGACCTTGACGGCCTGGCCCGCCGCCACCAGGGTCTTCTCGGCGAAGGCCCCGATACCGAGGGCGGGGCTGAGCGCAGTGCCGTCGGAGCGGGTCATGGGCTGGGTGGCGTTGGCGCTGTCGAAGCAGTACCAGGGCCGCCCCCGCCGGCACGACCGGCACAGCCCGCACGGGGCCCGCCAGGCGAGGACCACGTAGTCGCCGGGCGCCACCGAGGTGACCCCGTCGCCGACCGACTCCACCGTGCCCGCAGCCTCGTGACCGAGCAGGAAGGGAAAATCATCGTTGATGGCCCCTTCCCGATAGTGCAGATCGGTGTGACAGACACCGCAGGCGGCGATGTCGACGACGACCTCGCCCGGTCCCGGGTCGGGGATGTTGATCTCCTCGATGGAGACGGGCTCACCCTTGGCAATGGCGATGACAGCTCGGACTTGGGTGGCCACGGTGTCGAGCGTAGGCGCTCAGTAGCGCAAGAGATCGAGGGCCCCGGCCCTGATGTCGGCGACCTGGGGCAGGATGGCCCGCTCGAGGCTCGGTTCGTAGGCTACGTGGGTGTCGGCCGCGCCCAGGCGGCGGATGGGAGCGTCGAGGTCGCCGAAGGCGTGCTCGCCCACCCACGACGCCACCTCCCCGCCAAACCCCGCGGTGAGGGTGTCCTCGTGAACCACGAGGAGGCGGCCGGTGCGAGCCACTGCCGATGCCACCAGGTCCTTGTCCCACGGGAGGATGCTGCGCAGATCGATCACCTCGACGGAGGCCCCCTCGTCCTGCAGGGCGACGGCGGCCTTGAGCGACCGCTCGACGGTCGCTCCCCAGGTCACGATGGTCAGGTCGCGCCCCGGGCGGGCGATGCGCCCCCGGCCGAACGGGATGCGGTAGCCGGCCGAGGGGAAGGGGCTGCGGGTGTAGGGCTGGCGCAGCAGGTGCTTGTGCTCGAGGAAGAGGATCGGATCCTCGCTGGCCAGTGCGGTGCGCAACAACCCCACCGCGTCCGCCGCCCGTGAGGGCATGACCACGGTGAGCCCGGGAACGTGAGCGAAGATCGACTCGCCGGACTGGGAGTGCCAGATGGCTCCTCCGGTGAGATAGCCCCCGATCGGTACCCGTAGGACCATCGGGCAGGTGAAGGCACCATTGGAGCGCCAGCGGATGGTGGCCGCCTCACTCTTGATCTGGCTCATCGCCGGCCAGATGTAGTCGAAGAACTGGACTTCGGGGACCGGGCGAAGGCCCCGGATGGCCTGCCCCACGGCGCGCCCGACGATGTTGGCCTCGGCCAGGGGGGTGTTGTAGCAACGGGCCAACCCGAAACGGCGCTGCAGGCCGAAGGTGGTGCCGAACACCCCGCCCTTGCCTTCGACCTTGTTCAGCACCGACTCGCGGGCGTCGGCCACGTCCTCACCGAAGACCCGGATGCGCTCATCAGCATCCATGCCCTCCACCAGGGTGCGGCGGATGGCCTCGCCGAGCGCCACGACCTCGCCCTGGCCGTCGTCGCTGTCCTCCTCGGCGGGGTCGATGTCGGGCAGGGCGACGACCTGGTCGGTCACCGTGGCCGGATCGGGCCGGGGGGCGGCGAGCGCCCGGCGGGCGGCCTCGGCGACCATCTGCTTGGCCTCCTCCCGGATGGCGTCCACGCCGTCGGCGTCGAGAACACCACCTTCGAGGAGAGCCGCCTCCATGAGATGGATCGGGTCCCGGGCATCCTCGTCGCTCAACTCGGCGGACGAGCGGTACTTGCTCTGGGTGTCGGCGGAGGAGTGCGAATAGGGCCGGGTGACCGTGGCGTGGATGAGCGTGGGCCCGACGCCGGCACGGACGTGGGGAACGATCTCCCGGGCCCGGGCTCGAACCTCGAAGTAGTCGACGCCGTCGAGGGTGTGGATGGTGAGGCCCCGGAAACCGCGCACAAGCTCGCCGATGGGGGCCGGCGACTGGTCGGATGCCGGCACGGAGATGGCGTAGCCGTTGTCGGCGATCACGTAGAGCACCGGCAGGTGGAGGGAGCAGGCCGTGTTGAGGCTCTCCCAGAACTCGCCCTCCGACGTGGCCCCCTCCCCGAGGGACACGTAGGTGAGCTCGTCGCCGTGGGCCTCGCAGCCGGGAAGGTCCCGCCGGGAGATGTAGCGGGAGGCCTCGGCACAACCCACGGCCGGTAGGCACTGGGTGCCGGTCGGGCTGGACTGGGTGACCACGTTGAGGCGACGGTTGCCAAAGTGGCAGGGCATCTGCCGTCCGCCCGATGCTGGGTCGTCGGCGGAGCCGACGGCCTGCAGGAGGATCTCGGTGGGGGTGACCCCGAGGCCGAGCATGAGGGCCCGGTCTCGGTAGTAGGGGAAGAACCAGTCGTAGCCGGCCCGCAACTCTCGGGCCAACCCGAGCAGCAGGGCCTCGTGCCCGGCTCCGGAGATCTGGAAGAAGACCCGGCTCTGCTTCTGCAGGGCGATCTCCCGGTCGTCGAGGAGTCGCGACACGCAGGCCAGCCGAAAGTCGTCAATGGCCTCGCAGGCGGCGACCCCTCGCAACCTCGGGGTGCTCGAGCCGGCCCGTGGGGTATCCAACGGCGGAACCATGCCCGCATCGTAGGCCGCCCGGACCTGCCCTGTGAGCACCGACGACATAGTCGCCCAATGTGGATAGTACAACGGTGGAGTGTCCAATGCGCAACAGTCGGACGATTTAGGCGGGTTGGAACACCATGAGGGCGAGGGCCAGGACGAAGACGACGTCGGTGACGGCGCCGGCTCGGGCCAGGCGCTTTCCGTGGAGGCCGATCGCCCCTGCAGGAGGGTGATCGCGTTCGGGGCCGGCCCCTGCTGCCGCCCGGCCGATGGCGGTTTCCGCAGGATGGACCACGGCCAGCCACAGCACGGAGGCAACGATCCACAGGATCAGGGCGGCGCCCACCCAGAGCTGCCCCATGCCTGAACCGTGAGGATCGAGGAGCAGGGCGGCAACACCCAGGGGCGCGACGGCGAGGACCGCCGCCTCGGTCCGGAGCGGTTTGGCGAAATACCGCCGCACCTCCTCGAGGGCGGCGGTCCGGCCCAGGCGGTGCGCCATCGATCCGTACACGCCGCTCAGGGCCATGGCCCCGAAGGCGATGATGGCCACCACCGCGTGGAGCACCACCAGGCCGACATAGGCGTCGTGGCGGGTCGAGGTGGTGGCGGCAAGCAGGATCGGTCGATCATGCCCGATCCGCAGCCAGCTAGTTCCCGCAGGCTGGCGTGGGCTGGCCGGCGGGCGTCCCCGGCAGCACGTAGGTGGTGGTGGTCGTGGTCGACGGCACCGTGGTCGACGGCACCGTGGTGGACGTCGAGGCGCCCGGCGAGGAGGAGCTGGTCGAGGACGAGGAGCTGGACGACGAAGTGATTCCGGTGAATGAACCTCGCAGGACCACCTTGACGGTGGATGACGGCAGCCCGCCATCCGTGCTGAGCGTCGTCTGTCCACCGATGTGGGCGGCAACCGTCTCGGCGGCCGCCCGGCCGCCGCTGCCGTAGGAGATCTCCGTCGGACCGGTCCCGTAGCTGGTCGCCGAGGAGACCACCGTCACGTTGAACCCGATCTTGCTCAGCTCGGAGGACGCCCGGCCGGCCTGCCCGGCGACGCCCGAGCCGTTGACGACCTCGACCGAGATGGCGGACGGGGCGACGGTGGTCGGGGCGGGAACCGGTGACGTCGACAAGCCGGTGGCCGGCGAGGTGGTCGTGGAGCTGGACGACGAAGAAGCCGGGGTGGTGCCGAGAGCGAGAAATCGCTGCACCTGATCGCGGTCCGAGACCACGTCGGGTAGCAGCACCTGTTCGCCGTCGGAGAGGGTGCTCTCGGTGGTGGCCAGGGTGGAGCCGGCGATGGTCGAGGTGTCGACCGAGTGGAAGTCCTTGGCCAGGTTGACCATATCGGACACCGAGAAGGTGTTGTCCACCGTGAGGTTCTTGGTCAGGCCACTGATGATCCCGTTCAGGGAGAGGGGATTGCTCAGCCCCGTCGACTCGGCCTTCTTGATGAGCCCGCGGATGAAGATCTGCTGGCGCTGGATGCGGGCCAGATCGCTCGCCGGCTCCTGGTGGTACTCACCGTTCTGGTAGTACTCGTACTCACGGGAGCGGACGAACCCGAGAGCCTGATCCCCGGTCAGGTTGTAGCACCCCGGCGCCGGGACCCGCAGACCCGAGTAAGCGTCGCGCGCCTTGGTCGGGAAGTACACCTGGACCCCGCCCACCGCGTCGGTGATCTGGCGGAACGAGTCGAAGTCGATGTCGAGATAGTGGTTGATGTCGATGCCCAGCTGGTCGTGGATCACCTGGATCAACAGGTCGGGGCTCTTGTTGATGGCGGCGTTGACCTTCTGGTACCCCAGTCCCGGAAGATCGAGATAGAGGTCACGGGGTATCGACAGCAGGGCCAGCTGTTTGGTGGCCGGCACCACTCGGGCCAGGATGATCGTGTCCGATCGGGCACCACCGACCGCCGAGGCCGGGCCGAACTGGGAGTCGCCCGGCTGGTTCAACCCCGCCCGAGTGTCGCTGCCCACCAGCAGCACCGTGATGGGGGGCCCACCGGGACCGGTGGCGGCCGCCGGCGTCTGGCTCTGCACCGTTCGTCCGGGCTTCACGATGCCCCGTACCTTGACCTTGTTGATCCGGTGGAGTTGGACCTCCGTGTAGGCCAGTCCGAGGGCGCCGATGACCAGCGAGAGGCCCACCACGATGTTGACCCCGATGAGCAGGCGCCGGGCCCCGCTACGATGCCGGACCGGCTCCGCGGCCAGGCCCGGGGCGGCCGACGGAGCATGTCGGAATCGGTGCCAGCGCCGAGCGCGCCGGTGGCGGGCGACGTAGCGCCCCGTCCGGGCCGCCTCCGCCTTCTGCTCATCGGACCCCGGATGCTGCTCCACGATCTCTCGAAGCTAGTGGGCGGCAACCGACCCCTGACGGCAGCCCGGCCGGCCCGGTCGGCAAGAATCACCCTGTGCCCCGACCACGCCCACCTTCGTCCGGGCGCCACCTGGCCAGGGTGGTGTTCGCCCTGGCTGCGACCACGGTGGCCGGAGCCGGGTGCTCATCGGCGAAGGTCAGCACCACCTCCACCACGCCCACCCCTCAGACCCTGGCCCCGCCGGACACGGCGGCGACACCCACGACCACCGCAACCGTCTCGGTCGTGCCCAGCTCCCCAGCCTCCTCATCGGAGGACGCAGCCGTGGCCCTGACCTCAGCGTGGGGCTCGGGGGACCGGGCCCGGGCCGCACAGGTCGCCACGCCCGCCGCCGTCACCACTCTCTTCGCCCTCCCGTACCCTCGGGGCAACCTGCAGTTTCGCAGTTGCAGCAACGGCTCCCCGTCCACCTGCACCTACCGCAACACGGCATCGTCGGCCGGCGAGATCTACGACCTGGTCGTGGTGCAGGTCGCCAAAGGCTGGTACGTGATGGCCGTTCAACACGAGACCTGAGGGTTCGGGGGCGTCCGCCTCCCAACCCGGCGCTGGCACAATGGCGGGGCAATGCCTCTCCAGGGAACCTTTGACGTCCTCAATTTCAGCGAGACCCTCAGGCTGCTCTCCCGCCAGAGCGTGACCGGTCGCCTGCACCTGAGGAGCCGCTCCTACGGTGCCAACCTCTTCTTCGAGGACGGCGCCCTCGTCGGCGCCGACCAGTCGGAGCATCCGGCGGCCGCCGCCGCCGGCGACGTTCGCAATCGGCTGGAGGAGATCTGCTTCGAGATGCTCGACGCAGACCGGGGCAGCTTCGAGTTTCAGCCCGGCAAGCCGACCGCCCTGCCCGGAGCGGTTCGCCTGAAGGTGGAGACGGTGCTGACCAGGGCTCGCAAGCGGCTCGAGGAGTGGCGGGTCCTGGCCGATCGCGTCCCGTCACTCGAGGTCCAACCTCGCCTCGTCGCCGACCTCGACGCGTCCGAGGTGACCCTCGACAAGCAACGGTGGAAGATGCTGACGGTGGTCGACGGCCGGCGCAACCTGCGGACCATCGGGCGGGCCCTGAACCTCTCCGACTTCGACGTGTGCCGGATACTTGTCGACCTCCTCGACGCCGGGGTCGTCGAGCTCGACGGTGCCGCCGCAGTGCTGGCCGCATCGGGCCGGGACCTGGTTCCGACCATCCCGCTGCCTGAGGGGCTCTCTGACAGCCTCGACGGCCAGGACCCCCCGGGCGACGGTGAGATCGAGGGCGTGAAGGTGACCCGGGTCGAGTCGGGCGCCCCCCGCAGCCGGCCCCGGGCGGCCCGGCGCCCAGCTCCGGGCGCCGCCCCCCAGCCTGGCTCCGCGACCGGTGCCACCGACACCTCGTCGCCGGTACCGGTGGCACCCGCCGCGGCTCGGTAGGAGCAGGACACGACCACGGCGACGCCGGCCCCCGCCAACCAGCAGACCCACACCCCACCCGACCGACCGGCCCGTCGCCA